>DAZU01000104.1:1158-14056 GCA_002507425.1 Euryarchaeota archaeon UBA53 | reverse complement strand
GCGGGAGGTGCTACGAATTGTTTATTGGAGTGCTTTTCTAATTGGGATAGAAGTTTACTCATGTCTACTGGCTTGGGTATAACCTCGCTGACGCCTGCTCTTGCAGCAGAAATTAGGTAATCCTCAGACGAATTTCGAGACAATAAGACTATACGACATTTGAACGCAAATTCCGGATCGGACATCAGCCTTTGAGAAGCGTCTATCGCATCGCCTATTTTCCATTCTCCATCTACTAATACTATTTCGGGCATTGTTGCTAATGCGGTGCCCTCTGCTTGTCTAAGTGTGCCAGCTCTTGTCACTTCGTAGCCTGAACGCTCCAAAGTTGACGCAAGTAGTTTACGCCGACCCTCGTTTTCGTCGGCAACAATAAGTTTCGGCACAAATCATTGGTTGACTGTAACAAATTTGAAGGTTGACCAAGATTTTACTGGTCTAGGGTTGAATTATATCCTCTGGCTTTACCTCTGCCCAACCTATAATCCCGTCTCTGAGGTTGTATAGATTCTGGCCATCAAAACCCGCCTTTATCAATTGCATTATCGCAATTTGCGACCTCATTCCTGACCGACAGTGGACGAGTATGTCTTTATCCTTGGGAATTTTATCAATAGCTGATGAAATCTCATCGTGTGGGCAAATATACTCCGCAATTGAGATTCTAGCACTCGCCCACTCAGAGTATGACCTAACATCAATAAAGTATGGACTCCAACCATTTGCAAGTTTCTTTACTGCTTCGGCTGAACTAACCTGAGTGAACATTAGGTCTGCCTGTGAGGTCTCGTCTTTTTCAATATGTCCCTGATTTAATTTACCAAATTTCAGAATTTTTTGATTCGAATCTAGAACATTGTAAACCAATAATTTCCCAGACAGAGGCGATCCAATCCCTGAGATTATTTTTATTATTTCACTAACTTGTAAGCACCCGATCATCCCTGTTATTGCCCCAAAAACCCCAGCTTCGCTACATGATGGAAGCACCTCTTCAGGAGGTGGATTAGGAAATAAATCCCTGTAGCATGGCCCGCTATTATAATTGAACACAGAAACTTGGCCCTCGAATCGGTAAACAGACCCATACACCCAAGGTATATTCAATTCTTTACAGGTGTCATCTATTAGATAGCGAGTATATATGTTGTCAGTGCCATCAACTACTAAATCGTGCCCTCTTAGTATTCCTTTTGCATTATTATCATCTAGCCTAATATTTAGAGAAGTTACCGAAAGGTTTGGGTCTAATGATTCAACGAAACTTTTTGCTGACTCTGATTTGGACGACCCAACCGCCGAGGTTTTGTGTATAGTCTGTCGCTGCAGGTTTGAAACATCAACTGTATCATCATCTATGATAGTTAAATGGCCCACTCCAGCAGCCGCTAAATACTGTATAACAGGGCTACCCAAACCTCCTGCTCCGACACAAAGAATCCGAGATTTAGAGATTTTAGACTGGCCCTCCACACCCACCTGAGGAAGAAGAATGTGACGTGAATGGCGCTGGATATCTACCATTCAGATTCCTCAATGGATGTTATCTTCTAACCAGCGCTCACAATCAATTGCTGCCTGACATCCCAGACCCGCAGCAGTGATTGCCTGTTTGTATCTAGTATCGACCACGTCACCAGCAGCAAAAACGCCTGGAACACTAGTCATTGTATGCTCGCTGTGAATCAAATATCCTTCCTCGTCAGTCTCTAGTTGGCCATTCAAGAAGCCTGTAATGGGCTTGTGCCCGATTGCAATAAATGCCCCTGTAATAGCAATTTCTTCAGTACTTCCATCCCGGGGGTCTTCTAATATCGCTCCTTTCAATCCAGAGTCATCGGATAACCATTCTTTCACTTGTCTGAAAGTTTTTATCTCTATTTTTTCATGATTTGCAGCTCTGTCATACATAACTTGAGATGCCTTGAAAACATCTCTTCGGTGAACGAGTGTCACCTTAGATGCGAAACGTGTCAAAAATGTCGCCTCCTCCATTGCTGAATCTCCACCACCGACCACAAGAATTTCTTCATCTTTGAAAAATGCACCATCACAGGTAGCGCAAGTCGAGATCCCCCTTCCTTTTTGCTCCTCTTCACCTTCTGCTCCTAACCATATTGATTCTGCTCCAGTTGATACAATAATTGAGTCCGTAAGGTATTCTTCACCTTCTGAATATACTTTGAAAGGTCGTTGAGAAAGATCTACTCTCTCCACGTTTCTATCCTGAACTTCTAAACCGAACCTTTCCGCTTGCTCCCTGAGATGCATCATCATCTCTGGACCTCCTATTCCCTCTGGATATCCAGGGAAGTTTTCAACATCACTGGTGAGCATGAGTTGACCTCCAGACATATATCCTGCAAACATCAGGGGTTCCAACATCGCCCGTGAGGTGTACAAACCCGCAGTATAACCCGCAGGTCCGCTTCCAATAATAACCACATTGCGCACAGACCCGCTCATACTGTTCTCTAAAGCGATGACCATATTGAACATTTTCTCTTAAAATTCATGAATTGAGTAATATTGGGCGAAACATGGATGTTATATCACACTGGTTATGGAGTCTGGCCCTGACTCGCAAGAAAATATCCTGGAAAGTTAGTGGACCAATGGGCGTACTTCCTGACCTTTTGGCTTTCATACCTGCATCTATTTACAGAAGTATTAACGGAATATCAAGGACAAGAGTAGATGATGATACAGTGACTTCTGATATGCCCGTAGCTTGGGAGATATATCAATGGACACACTCTTTTGCCATAGTCGCATTTTTGTATTGTTGTGGTTGGTATTTCTTCAACAAAAAGGGTCATGAAAATCCAAAATACATGGCTTGGATCTTTGTGCTTCCTTGGCTATTTCACATACTCATTGACATACCCGGACATACAGCAGAATTTTTCCCCACCCCAATTTTCCACCCCTTTAGTGATTTAAGCTTCGACGGAGTTCGCTGGAGCACCTGGTGGCTTTGGTTCCCTCAGTTATTCGTTCTACTGGGGATTTGGTTTGTTATTCTAAAAAGAGAGAAACACATCTTGCTCCGACCTAGAGCATGGATGAAATAGCAGAGATTGAAGCCCTAGCATGAGGTTCCATTCTTGCTGGTATGTGCTCTGGTTCAGCGCCAGGACCTATAATTCCCAGTCCAATTGGCTTATTTGTTTCTAATTGCAAATCTATTATTGAGCGCATTACAGCCTGACCCATAGCAAGCCCATGCTGTGTGCTACCTTTCTCGATAATTCCTAAACATGCAGCGGCATCAATGTCATCTCTATGGACTTGTCTAGATAGAGCAAGCGGAACTTCCATGGCACCAGGTACCCAAATAACTTCTGCAACTTCGAAGCCTTCTATTTTTGCTTGATCGGTGGCTAATTCTAGCATCTCTTCAATTTCCTTTTTGTGATAACTTCCGCATATTATTGCAATTCTTGTCATTTTTTACCCTCCATTATCCTCTCAACTGTTGAAACAATCGTCTGAGTCATTGAATCTACCTCAATGTTGACACGTTCTCCTACCTGCTTTGAACCGATTGTTGTTACTCCTAGTGTTTCGGGAATAAGGTGTAAATCGAAACCAGTGTTACTTAATTCCCCGACAGTTAGAGATATACCATCGATAGCCAAATAACCTTTTTCTTGAACATATTTCATAATCTTGGGAGTGCACTCGATATGCAAATCTAAGTAGTCTTCTCCTTCGACCCTGCTGGCAACAACTCCCATGTCCATTATGTGGCCTGATAGTAAATGGCCACCTAGTTCATCACCCATCCTTAGCGCCCTCTCCAAATTCACAAAATCACCGGGAACTCTATTTCCAATAGTAGTTAATGTTAGGGTCTCGGGTATAACATCAAACGAAACATTAGAGGAATTAAATTCCACGACTGTTAGGCAAACTCCATCTATTGACACAGAAGCTCCGATTTGTAATTCATTTGTTGTAACGTCTTGAAAATTTATGACAATGCGAATTACATCCTCACCCTCGATTGAAACAATTTTACCCTTGCCCGCAACAATACCAGTAAACATGCGATTTCCTCACTCTTTATTTGTTGTAGACCTATCTAGAATTTTAGCAATAATTTTACGAGTTCCGTCAAGATCATCGGCCAAACCATCAACTCTGGTGACTTCGATATGCCCTAAACCCTTCTTTGATAAATATGAGCGTATTTTTTCTTCAGCGTGTTCCTGATCGTAACCCAAGGCTATCACGTCTGGTTTTACAGTAGGTAAAATGTCAAAAATTGGAAGTTCAGGTGGATTACCGATTACCGCCTTATCAACAGGTTTCAGACCCTCTACCATCCTCCGTCTAAGGTCCTGTCCTGTCACAGGTTCATGCTTGCGTTTCCGGACTGTGTCATCATGTGCAACGACAACTATCAAAAAATTGCCCAAAGATTTTGCTTGCTCCAAATAGTGAAGGTGACCAGCATGTAGCAAGTCAAATACCCCGACCGCCATTACTCTTGTCATAAAAACCACAACATTTTGATTACAAATTTACTAGTTTAGGGCCTTGATTAATTCTTCACCCGTGATAAAAGGTATACCCCTTATAGCAGCCCAATTTCTTGCATCTCCAACAGAAAGTGCAAAATCACCATCTGGTTGTAACATCTCGGCACCGATAACCACTGGAGTCATCCCAGATAACCTTGCGAGGCCAACGGCCAATTCTGTATGACCTTGCCTACGGGTTAAACCACCCTCGGCTTCCCTGCAAACGGGAATATGACCTGGTGTTCTGAACTCTTTCCCAAGTTTTTCCATTGCATTATCACCATCGTTTAATTCTTTAAATAATTCTGCAAACCTTCTAGTTGTGAGGGACCTGTCCCTGTCGGTGATACCAGTAAATGTATCTCTATGATTCAAAGATAACGTAAAAGCGCTTCTGGTATCATATTGAAGGTCATCTGTCTGTAAATGCTCTAACACTGCATGTTTTTCCATCAAATTTTTATCCATGTGCAAATCTTGTAAATATGGTAATTGAAATCTTTCTCCAACTTCATGCCCGATTGCAAGAAATAGTAGCCCACCACAATCAAAACGTAATTGCCTCATAACTGCTGGAGTAGCACACTCGCCCGGGAAGAGGAGGTCTGTCTCACCCTCCCGATTTTCAGCGTCAAAAAGACAGACTGGATTTCCTGCTTGGAACGCCTTTAATGCGTCTTTCATATGTTGCTCCATAACCAGCGGGTAAAGTTATCTCAAATGAACCCAACCCTTCCAATTTCAACCCCGTTTTTGGCCATTTTACGGAAAGGGGTTAACATAGGACAGCCCTTGGGCCTGTTCTACGGGGAGTGGGTTATGCCGGTAAAATTAGGTCCAGCGGGAGTTCCACTGTCATGTAAAGGGCGCACAATAGTTGAAGGGATGGACGATATTATTTCTCTTGGTCTAGAAACTATGGAAGTTCAAACTGTGCGCATGGTCGCTCCTCAGCACTTTGAACAATATTGGCAAGCTGGAGTTTTAGCTCACAAAACAGATTTTGAAATGAACATTCACGGACCATACTACGCTGAGCTACTCGGTGACAGATTACAAAGAAACAGGAGCCTTGCAAAAGTAGAAGCCGCTTTGCAGGCTGCAAAAACAATCAATGCAAGACATGTTACACTTCATACCGGGCATTATGGAGAGATGGGTAGAGGTCAAGCAGCAAATGAACAGGTTGCAAGTGTGTTTAAGGGAATTGTAAAGCGCATTCACGAAATCTGGCAAGATGATGACGACGAATACCCTGTTTTCCCATGGCTGAAAGACGGCACTCCCGCCAAGATAGGGGTTGAAAATAGTGGCAGACAGGAACTTTGGGGTAGTCTGGAAGAAATTCTTGAGGTCGTAAACCATGTTGAAGGAACGATACCTGTGCTAAACCTTGCACACATACATGCAAGAGGGCATGGACGACTCAGGACTTCTGAAGACTATGGTGAATTATTCGACCAGGTTAGAGAATCCATCGGAACAAAAGAATTCTACTGCCATTTTTCCGGAGTAGAACATCGAATGGGTAATGCAACACATTACACTCAAATAAAAAAATCCGATTTGAATTTCGAACCATTAGCTGAATTCATCATAGAAGAGGGATCTTGGCTTGATATGACAATCATTTCTGATTCACCCCTACTGGAACACGATGCTATGTATATGGTGCAAAATATAGAACGCTCACGTCACAGACAATTGGAAAGAAAAGCCAGAGAAGATCGAAGAAGAGCACTTGCTGCACAGGCTAGCCTATCCCCTGAGGAAATGGCATCAAGAGAAGCCGAAATTGCAGCTGCAAGAGCCAAAGATGCATTAGCAAATTTAGAACAACCGACTCCCGAGAAAGCCGAAACTCCCAAAGAAGAAAAAGTCAAGAAAGCGGACGAGAAAAAACCGGCCAAGAAAACAGAAGAAAATAACGACGACTTGTTTGATATTGAAGAGGACGATGACGACTTATTCTGACTTGAGATTGATTGTATGACCCTACCAATTCTTTACTCTTTCAGAAGATGTCCTTACGCAATCCGAGCTAGGATGGCCATAATACGTTGTAAATATGAAGTAGAGCACAGAGAAGTACTTTTACGTGAGCGCCCAAAACACATGATGGAGATATCTCCTAAAGGTACTGTTCCAGTATTACAGTTACAAAACGGCACAGTCATTGAAGAAAGTCTTGAAATCATGGAATACGTTCTAGATTGGCAATTGACTGATGAAGAAAGATATTGGGTAGAGCGTAATGATAATGAATTCAAGTTCCATTTAGATCGATACAAATATCCCAACAGATACGATGATGTGGACCACGTTAATCATCGCTCACAAGCCTGTAAATTTTTAATTGATATTGATGAAAATATACCTAAAGGTAACCTCAGCGATTCTATTTTTCCATTCGTCAGACAATTTGCAAATCACGATAGGGAATGGTTCGACTCTCAGACTTGGGAGAACCTAAAGCAGTGGCTTGAAAGTAACCTTACCAGCGATGAATTCAAAGAATGTATGATCAAACATCCCCAGTGGAAACAGGAATAGATTCTTCTAAAAATCGACTTTTGACAAGCAAGCCAAATACCAAAACTATCATTATAAATGTAACCTGAAGAGTAGCGAAAAACACATTCCAAGTAAGACTAAACATAAGCCTAGGATACTTTGGTGAAAATGCCAAGATGGAAATGCAACCAAGGATTATCAACAGCTGTGAAATTAGATATGGTTTCAATTGAACTCCTTTCCCTGCAATTTTGTAAAGCAGCATACATGATGTGATAAATATCGGACTAGATATAATAAATACCATCCACAAGAGCGGCGGGTTATCTCTGAATCCGACGTATCCCCCCCTCACTAGGACTGAACCGGGGTCTAGTTCTCTTGGATGAGGGCAGATACCCTCAAAACAGGTCTGTACTCCATTTACCTGGCCTAATAATGTCCACCATAGAATCCAGATTACCCAAGGGAAAACTGCCATTGATAGTGTCAATTTTGGGTTTTTGAAAGATAATTTTGAGTCGACATCAGATTTCAGATACCTCCAGATCTGGTCTGAGCATGATAGGAGGATTACCGTCACGAATGCTGACCATGCGCCCCAAGTGAGAACCATTTGCATAGAAATAGCAAGGAAACTAAACCTCATTGCAGAATTATTATCAGATTTAAATTTACAAAATATTGCGTAGATATAAGAAGACAAGATTAGCAATAATAATATTCGATCTATCAATGAATTAGAGATATAGATTGCTAACAAGCAAATATTCAAGCAGAGTGAATATTTTAGGCATTCCTTTACTTCGAATTTTTGATAAGTTACCGACACAGCAACACAGGCGCAAATACACAACAACAGAGCAGAGATTGCAAATGTCTCTAGGTTTTCAGGCCAACCTATTTTTACTGCCTCTAGAACATAATTTTCTCCTAAAATTCGCCTATGTATGAATAGAACTGCATAAACACATAGAGTAAATATTGAGTATACCGGTAATCTTTCTAAAGCGCTTACTCCGTCTTTGCGATTCTGTAAAATAATTGCAGAAAGCAAGAACATAAATGGTATAAGTGTAAACCACAACCTGATACTTCCAAAAGTGAAAGCTAGTATTGCTGCACCCCAAATTGATGCAGCATATGCATGAGTAGAATTAATTTTATTTCCCGTTACCATTAGTGGTTTTTGTGTTTTAATTCCTGCAGCGGATAGACGTTTATTCAGGTCATAACCAAAACCTGAATTGATTGAATATACAACACAATATAACAATAATAACGATACAACAACCCTAGAAACTGACTGAAGGGTAACCAGCAATAATAGTGTTAATAGTATCCAAAATGTATAATTTGATACTAGAAATTTCAAAACTGTTCTACCTGTTGTATCTTGTTTTGCCGATGACTTTTGACTCAATTGAAGAGAATAACCAACTACTAGCACAGCGCATAATCCCCCAATAGCTCTGGGAATCATAGCCGAATAAGAAAGTGAATAATGGCTAATCAAAAATACAGAAATTATGCCTACAAATAGCAATGCCATTTTCCAATATTTCGATATATTTTTTAGATTTAATCCGCAACCAATCATAAACAAAATAGCAATAGCACTCCATGTGAGAATTGAAACTAACATATCCGATGTTCTTGAAAAATCTCCCTCTACCGTTATCTCATCCCAGTCCGCCTCATTTGGATTGAGATCAGGATTTTCATACCCATTCAATTTATTTACGAACGTTTGCCTTTCATAAGCAGCTTCCCAATTCCAATTTTCGATTATATTTCTATCCTCATTGCTCAAATTTAGGATATCTATTGGTATTCTTCCATGTAATTGATTTGGAAAAGGTAAGCCAAGTAGAGGAGGTAAGATTGCTGATAAATCACGCTGATTCGCTTTCGCCTCTTGTCCAACGAGAATATCTGGCCCAGAAGCTATGGCTGCAACATTTCTTGTCTCTTCCTCTGCAGAACCATGAACACCAAAATCTGTCATACCATGATCGGCTGTTACGATTACTGACCAAGAACTGGGAATTTCATCTAGCAATTCTGCAACCTGTTTATCAATCTTGGATATTTTTTTGTCATAGACATCGCTTAGGCCGAAAGCGTGACCGACCTTATCTGGTCCGGAAAAATGAACTGCTAGAACATTGTAATCAGAATTATCAAGCCAGTCAATGGCTATATCCAGTGTTTCAGAGTCTCCCTCATTGTAATCAGAGTGTCCTTTGAAAGTATTTTCGAAAGTTATGTTTTCTTTACCAGAATAGATGTTACCCATTACATAGCTTCCAACCATAGCAACGTTATACCTAGAATCCTTTGACGCTAGCAACCAAGGGTCATCACCGCCGGGGTGTGTTAAATCGAAATTTCTCAGCCCATTTATTGGAGAGTTCGGGACTCCAGTCATCATCTCGCTTACACATGTTGCTGAAAGTGTCAATGGACCAGTTCTAACCATAAGGGTTGACGATTTCTCGACTCGATATTGGTTTAGTAGGGGCATTTGTTCAGGATTTAACAAATAGTCATTTCCAACGCCATCTAGAATTATTAGAACAAATCCTTCTGAATTGCTATCTAAGTTAGAAGGATATGGAACTGACCCTTTTGGATTTGGAGAATTTGAATAAATGTGTGAACCCGTATGTAGAAGTGGAATTAATAATAATGCCAGAATTACGACAACACAATTCTTCCTCAAAAAGGATGAAAATCTAGAAATTGGGGCTTCTGTTTCCACTATTGCTCACGCTGCCACCAACCAATTCAATCCAATAATCTAAATGATTTATACTATCTGATTGCTAGTGATATCGATATGGATTTTTACCGATAGAAACAGCCTTTCCAGCATAATTACAGCGAAACTGCCTAAAGGGAAAGTTATAGCCAGTTGCAAATATGGCTCATATCGCTGTTCTTGGTTTAGGCAACTGGGGTAGTGCTATTGCACGATTGTGGCTTCTTGACGGGCATAGCGTAAAGGGTTGGACTATCGAACAGGAGGTCTATGAATCGATAACAATGGAAAATATGAATCACAAATATTTGCCTGAACATTCCCTTGATGGTTTAGATGTTACGATGCACGTTGAAGAGGCTATGGAAGGTAGTGAGATAATTGTTTTAGCGCTACCATCTTCGGTAATCTTAGATGTTGTTGAAGATATAATCCCGCATCTAAGACCCGGGCATGTTTTGCTAGATCTGGCAAAAGGACTAGCTCCTGGTAAGCGATTAATCAGTCAAGCGATTCACGAAATGCTGAGCAAAATGGACAAGCATAACCCACTCGCAGTTCTTACAGGTCCTACCATTGCGCCTGAAGCAGCAGGTGGAGTATTAACTACTGCTCTGGTTGCTAGCGAGGATGAATCCGTTGCAGAGAACCTAGCCTCAACTTTAACAACGCCAACCTTCTTTTTACATGCAGCTTCTGACCCAGCAGGTGCAGAATTATGGGGCGCTTTCAAGAATGTTGTAGCCCTTGCATGCGGCCTAGTTGACGGTTTGAAGAAAAACGGACACTTGGGCGGAGATAACCTCAAAGCTGCAATCTTTAATGCAGGGTTTAGAGAAGGATGTTTATTTTTACCTAAGTTAGGTGCACGCGCTGAAGTTGCTTTCGGGCCGGCCGGTTTAGGAGATTTATATGTAACAGCTACATCGCCTCATGGAAGAAACCGAAGAATGGGTGAAAAATTGGGTAGCGGGTTGTCCTTAGATGAAGCCTTACAAGAGATGGTGATGGTCGCTGAAGGTGTTAGAGCAGCGAGGATGTTTAGAGACAGAGCTGTTGATATGGGGATAGAAGTACCTTTTGTTGAAGCCCTAAACACACTTCTTGATGGATATATAGATTCAGAGGAGTGTTGCCGTAGAATGGTAGCTCTTTCCTGATAGTAGAATTGATTTGCTTAAACATGGTGGGGTGTAGCATGGCTGAGTTAACAACCTTTGAATTACGTTTATTTGAATGGATAAAGCAATCTGATTTTGAGAATGTAGCATGGTCAACAAGATCAGCAGCCCGTTCTTTTAAATGCAAAGAGAGTGAAATCTACGAAGGAGTTGCTTCACTTAGTAAAAAAATCCCCAACCGAATTCAAATTTATTATGAGAACGGAAACGTTCACATCGCTGCTGAGTGATGTTAAAAAGTCGTCAATTCGAAAAATAAATTAGGTTTATTTTCACGGATTTGTTACATTCCTTTGATTGTTTTTTTAGGTAGTACTAAAATATAAAAACAATCGATTTTAGGGCCCCCTAAGAGTGATGTTATGTCAAGTAAATTTAGTAAGGCGTTTTTGATTATGTTTTTCTTTATAACCGCTACAATGCCCGGATGTTTGTTTTCCGACGATGCTGTTACATTTGAGAAATGTGATGACCCAGATAACTGTCTGACAATAGCCTTTGAAACAAAAGAAGAATACAAGAATACTGAAGAAAATCCACAGAAACTAGCAGATAGGCTTGCTGAGTTATTGGACATGGATGTAGAGATTTACCCAGTGTCCGGTCCTGGTGCTACAATAGAGGCTCTAAGGTTTGGCAAAGCGGACATTGGATTCCTAGACGGAGGTGCTGCTTGGTTGAGCTGGCAAACCCACGGACTTGAGGTACTAGGTGCTGAACAGAAGCAAGATGGTCGACCATTCTACAAAGCTATTGCTTGGGTCCACAAAGATTCTGACATGGCGCTAGCCGATTTGGACGATGACCCTCAAACCGACCCATATGCGCTGATGGAAGGCAAGACATCATGTCACACATCAGCACTAGGAAGTTCAGGTATGCTCCTGCCGATGGGATTCATGATCGATTCAGGATACATCGAAGTAGTCGGCGATCCTGATGACATTGAGTCACTTACAAACACAGTAAAGAATTATTTCTCTGAGGACTCCAGTATTCCAGACAGTGGCACTAAGTATTACAAATACATAGGATCTCTAAGGTGCTTAGCTGAAGGAGGAAAAGATTTCATCTCGTTTGCGAAGGATCCAACCGTTCCTGATTATTGCGGTGATGACCCAGAATCATGGTGCTTCGAGGGTGAGTTCACCTCCACAGAAGACTTCCATGGTATAGGTTACACTGGAGTTGAAGATGGCCAAGGTTTTGGTAAGGCACCGAGCCACCCAATCATGTATAACCCGGCTGACATGGATGATGCAATGATTGCTGCTATTCAAGAAGCCTTCACAACCATGACCAACAATGGTGATGATGAATTACAAGATGTTATGAGTACACCAGGTATTACAATAATTAATACCGAAGATCACTTAGGTAATTATGGAAGTTTGATAGAGGATGTTCCCGGAATTGAAGCTTATTTCAACCAGAAGTACGACTAGAAAGCGCTTACTAACCGCTTTGTTGCTATCTCTGGTTGTGTGTACATCCACCCTAGCTGGGTGTTTTGGATCAGATGACGATGATGATGTTGAGCCTGGATGGCAATGGCCAGAAAAAGCCGACTACGGCTGTGCAATTAACAACACTTCGGGCCTGATTTGTGAACCATATGGTTTCTTTGAATCTACTCCAATACTAACCATCGACAACCCAGTTGACGACTCAATCTGGGTATTGACGCTTGATGGAGTAATATCCAAGTTTTCCGGTGACTCTAGTGTGAACCATCTCAATAATTCCACGTCATCAATAGTTGGAGATTTGAGTAGTATAGTTTCTAGATGTCACAATGAACAAGGGCTCTTGGGAATGACATTTACAGAAGAATATGCACTCAATGGCAGAATTATGCTAGTTTACACAGAAAACAACACATGTGCGAGCGCTAAAGACTCTAACGTTGT
>DAZU01000104.1:0-746 GCA_002507425.1 Euryarchaeota archaeon UBA53 | reverse complement strand
CGTAACCACAACGGAGGAAATGTTCTTTCGATTGGCAACAATCAGTATATTTGGAGCCTCGGCGATGGTGGAGGAAGTTTTGATCCATATGAGAATGGTCAAAATAGGTCTACAAAGTTAGGAACAATTCAACTGATTCATTATGTTGACGGAGAGATCATACCACCAGAAAATGACGCTAGCGACAATAGCGAAACACTACACTATGGCCTGAGAAATCCATACAGAATTGATGTCGATCCAAATGGTAATCTTTGGATTGCCGACGTAGGTCAATTGTGTTATGAAGAAGTCAACATGGTACCATTACTACAATCATCCAACTTTGGGTGGTCTGAGAGAGAAGGATTTCACGACCTAAGTGCAGATGAATGCTATGAAAATACATCGGCACCTAACATTGAATTTACAGACCCTGTCATTGAGTATTCTCACGATTTCCACTGCTCAATAATTGGAGGCTTTTGGATGGATTGGGGCCCTGAGGCACTACAAGACGGATACATCTACGGAGACTTCTGTAGTGGCATGGTATGGAAAGCCACTGGAGTTGATGGAAACTGGACATCGCAGGAGATAGGCTCACTCGGAACTATGATTGTAGGCTTTGGTAAGGGTATAAACAACGAATTACTCGTGTTTAGCTGGACAGGTCAAGTATACCAATTGAACGAGATTTAATCATCTAGATTTTTGCCGTGGTGAACCTCTTTTGCCTTGTTAGGCGATAGAAATATTGTTGCCCA
>DAZU01000038.1:10093-31649 GCA_002507425.1 Euryarchaeota archaeon UBA53 | reverse complement strand
ACCACTGAGAGAAATTTTTTCATTTCTGTGGATACCATCGACGAAAACCTGACAGCAGAAGGAATACCCGATTCATGGACACAAGTGCGACCCCAGATCGCAGGTGAAATTACTTTCAATTTGACTGCTGGCTCTATTAGCTATTACCCTGTTCTGCTGTTGAGATTAGAAATAACTTCAATGGAAGATCCAAATTGGATAATTACAAAGGATATCGATGTTAAAATTTCAAGACAATCAAATTTGGTAATCGCAGCCCAAAGTGGTTCATCCTTCTATGTTCAACAAAATGTTAACACAACTTTAGCAATCAATGTTTCAAACAATGCTGAATTTGACGATATTGCAACATTTAGTCTTAATTCTGCATCAAGCTGGGAATTTGGGTTTATCGATGACGTAAATTCAGAAGGATTGCAGGTGTCAAGTATAAACAAAACACAAACTATTTTTGTTTCATTTTGGATTAAAACCCCTCCAATCGAAAATGGTATGCCAATAGCAGGAACTGGGCCAAGATTTACACTATCCGCTCAATCTCAATTAGACAATGAAATATCAACTTGGTCTTTTGATTTAGAAATGCAATCATTTCACGATATCAGTATCGATTCAATAACTGACAACCTTAGTCTCGACCCAGATGATAATGGTAGGATTGAAGTCACTTTACGAAATAATGGGAATGTAAACACATTCCTCGATATCGGTATAAAAAACAGTAATGAAGAGAAAGATAGAGTCGAGATCAATGGTTGGAAAATAGCCTTGTTTAATGTGTTTGAAGCACAGGAATTATTGCCAAATCAATCTCGGACCATTGAAGTTGGTTTTGAAGCTCCAAATTTAGATAATAGCGAGGTGTCGATTGAGTTAATTGTAATGCCTCAATCATTTCCCCAACGACAAAAAATAATATCCCTATCTTCAGTAATTGCCCTAGAGAGATCTGGCGAGATAACAATAGTAACAAATGAATGCGATTTAATACTGTGGAATGCAACCTGTGAACAGGCAGTTCAAATCACAAACACTGGTAACTTCTACGATGAATTTTATCTAACTATCTCTAACCATTCAAATATGGAATTTGTCATTGATTCTAGAATAGTTACTCTTTCGAAAGGCGATACGAGTGAGGATATTTTTCTATCTTTAACGCCAGTAGAGGGGATTGCCGGTTTGTCTCAAGCCGATGCTGTTATTGAATTGAGAAGAATTGATGGTGAAATTTTAGATTCAATAACAATATTGTCTGCAATAGAGCCACATGTAGATTGGATATTTTCGAAAGCTGATAGTGAATTAAGTGATGGGAATTTGAGTGTAACTATCACTCTTAGAAATGAAGGAAATGTGGACGATGGACTTCTAGTTGGTATGAGTTCATCTTACTATACTGAACTGAGTTTAATTCCCCCCAGTAATTCAAATTATGACGTTGATGCAGAAAAAATAAGATCTTTTGAAATTCTGGATATTAAGCGAGGTGACACATTTACATTTAGCGGATGGGCCGAGGTCCCAGAGAATCAAATTACAAGCGATGATTTCTATCTCAACATCACTGTAACAAGTATTACTGATGAAACAAAGAATTTCTCTTACACTGTAAGCGCGACCATAGGCGAGCTTCCCGATAGTGGAAAATCTGGGGAAGGAATGACTTCTAAAGCGTCTGAAGTCATCAAATCTTTACTAAGTAATCTATGGGCATGGAAGTGGATATTGATTGCATCTATTGTAAGTGGCTTAATGATTAACAAGTCCATAAAAGATCAGATGGCTCGCAAGAATAAATCAAAAATTTATCAGCCAAAATCAACAGAAGAAAATAAACCTAGAGATTGGATGAAAGATTTTGAAAGAAAAGAAGGTGAAGTTCCCAAATCAATAGAATCCCCAACAATTTCCTCTGAAGAGTTTTCTTTAAGATTTGGATCTAATAATCAAAAGCTAAGCACTGAGACGGCTAAGATTGATAATACGCAGGTTGGATTTGCAAATGACATACTTTCTAAATCTAGCCAAGAAAAATGGACTCAGAAAAATGAACCTTTGGGTAAGATAAGCGAGGCAAATGAGAGGTTTCAAACTCAATTGGGGAATAAAGAATCAACAGAGAATGTCACATCAACAAAGAGTGATGAAAATAAAGTTAGCAATGAAACGTCAATATCAGGTTTCGAAGATTTAGATCTGTGAGTGATTACATGAAAATTGGAGTTGACGAAGCTGGAAGGGGGCCTGCAATTGGTCCATTAGTGGTTTGTGCATTTGGTTCAATCTCCACTTCTAACCTTATCGAGTTAGGAGTCAAAGACTCAAAGGAGTTGACACGCAAGCGACGTGAGGAGTTGTTTGAAGACCTATCGAAAATGCCGCATAGTGTTGTAATTTGCCAACCTGAGCGAATAGACAATTCTGGGAATTTAAATGAACTAGAAGTTGAATTATTTGCTGAGGCACTTCAAACTATGCCTATGGGAGATGTGATGCTCGACGCTTGTGATATCGATAGCGAAAGGTTCGCAAGAAACGTTACTAAATTATCAAACCGTTTCTGTAAAGCAGAGCATAAAGCAGACCAAAAATATCCAGAGGTCGGTGCTGCAAGCATCATTGCTAAGGTCATAAGAGATCGTGTTATTGAAGAATTGTCTGACGACCTAGGCATTGATTTGGGAAGCGGCTATCCCTCAGATTCCAAAACAAGAAACGCAGTAAAATTACTAGTAAATGGAAAACTACCGCATAGCTGTTTGAGATGGTCCTGGAAGACTGTGAAAGATGCTTGGGGTGGCGAAACTCCCCCGAGGCCAAGTGCAAGCCAACAAACCTTGTTTTGAATTACTAAAAGCCCCCCGGAGGTATCATGGAGTGGCAGCCTGATGAAAAAACGTTGAGTTTCATTCGTCACCTTGCTCTACAAAATAGCCTACAATACTCAGGGAAGGGGAAAGCTGGATCAGTTATCAGCCGAGTTATGGGGTCTCGAGAGGATTTACGAAAGCACGGGAAAATGATATCTTCCCTAGTAGCAAAGTCCGTGGATGACGCAAACACTTTTGCTGAAACTGAGGGATTAAGTGCAATAGAATCCATACTTAAGAAGGAAGCACCAGAACTTCTGGAGAAAAAAATTCAAACAAGAAGGGAAGGACTACCTGAACTACCTAATTCTAGTAATCAAAAGCCAGTGTTAAGATTTGCTCCAAACCCCAACGGACCACTATCATTTGGTCATTCAAGAGGTTTAGTGATAAATGGCGAGTATGCTAAGAATTTAGGAGGTGAGTTGATATTGAGATTTGATGATACAGATACAACAGTAAAACCACCTATGATTGAGGCATATGAATCAATACCAATCCAACAAGAGTGGCTTTGTGGTTTCCCCGCTCATAGAATTGTTATCGCTAGCGAAAGGATGGACATGTACCACTCCTATGCTCACAAGATGTTGTCCAACTTTTTCGGATATGTATGTACTTGCACTGGGGAAGAATTCAAGCAGTTTAGAATTGCAAAGGAAGATTGCCCTTGCAGAAATAACTCAGTAGAAAAAAACCTTACTCTATGGGAGAAAATGAATGACACCAACGGATTTCAGCCTGGAGAAGCAGTGTTACGAGTAAAGACTGATATGACATTAAAAAATCCCGCTTTGCGCGACTGGCCTGCTGCAAGAATTCAAACCAAATCACATCCAAGGGTAGGAAACATGTGGCGTGTCTGGCCTTTACTTGACTTTCAATCAGCAATTGAAGACCATCTACAAGGCGTAACTCACATAATTAGAGGGAAAGATTTGATGGATTCAACAAGAAAACAAACTTTACTTTACGCACATTTTGGTTGGGATTATCCTGAAACAATATATTGGGGAAGAGTAAAAGTCCACGAATTTGGTTCTTTCTCGACATCACAAATGAAGAAAGACATAGATTCAGACAAATACGAGGGCTGGGATGACCCTAGGCTGCCAACTTTATCCGCATTGTCAAGGAGAGGAATAAAACCCGAAGCCCTGAGGACGTTCTGGATTGAACTTGGACTAACGCAAAAAGACATTGCTGTTCCACTAGCAACCCTATATTCCCACAACACCAAATGCATCGACCCCACTGCACCTAGATTAGCGTTCATAAGAAACCCAGTAGAACTGACCATTTTTGGAGACTACCCCAAGGAAATCGAAATAGAATCGCACTCGGATACAGAAATGCCGAAAAGGAAATTTTCGATAACCGATAAAATTTGGATTGAGAAAGCGGATTCTGGAAAATCAATTAGATTGAAAGACCTGTGTGATATTGACGCTGAAGGAAATGTAGAGAGTGTTGAAAGAAGTGATAAGAGACAAGTTGTTCATTGGGTTACCCAAGGGAAGAATTGTGAATTAACCGTTGCTTTCGGGGATGATATCAACACATACCAGGGGATACTTGAGGATCATAATTATCCAGACGGGACTATCGTTCAGTTAGAGAGAATAGGCTATGCTGTAATTGAAAATGGTGACCTGCTTATGACCCATGACTGAGGATAACTGGTTCTCCCTCATCTGTGACGACAATAAATTTTGGCTTCCACTTTTGATTGTGCTCTGGAGATGGATCTACCAAAACATCAAGCTCGCATACACTACCACAATTTCCCTTCCGTTCCAGGTGTTTAGCAGTCAAAACTCCCAATATTTCTTCATTACCCCAGACAATCAATGCGTCAACAGAATCTAGTCTTGCCTTAGCCTCTTCAAGAGAATCTTCAGCTCCTATTGTAGAGAATTCCATAGTTAAATTTTCCACACGTACTACTTCAATCCTGCGATAGATGGATTCAAAACTATTGACTTATGAGGGCTAAATATGGCAATCGAACGTCTGCTCACTGGAAACCTTGGTTCACAAGTCAAAGAATTATTGGCCACTGAAGATATTATGATAGAAGCAGTAAGAGACCTTGTCAAAGATGAGATTAAGTCATACATTAGAAACAAAGTTGACTCCGATGAAGAATTAAAGTCCGAATTAAAAGAAGCCATTACATACTACTTCAACGCTAAAGCTCGTTCGGTTTATGCAGAGTTGAAGGCAAGTAGAGCCGCCGCAAAACTCGGTTTGAGAATATTACCTGATGACCTACAAGGAGAGGTGGGAGAGGCTTTAGTCGGCCTATTTGAAAAGGAACTTGGGAATCTCTTGGAGAAGGCACTTTAAACGTCTTAGTGCCCATTCTTCCATAGTTTTCAATAGGGAAATACTTACCATCGCTCCTTATGGTAGTTAGGAATAGCATATCAACACCTTTGGTGCTGTGTGTAATTCTACTTCTCGCTTATGCTCCTATCAAAAATGCGTCCGCTGAATCGGTTGAGATATGCTGCGACTCTACCCCTGTTGAGTTACACCTTCTGGGATCCGCTGGCTCGGGAACATTAACCCCATTTGTGGCCGAACTAATGGATGAGTCGGAGGAAGAGAAAATAACCGACGCAATTTCACAGAAGAGAGAAATTGGAAGATGGTCAATTGATCCAGCATGGACAGGGTCCTTTCCCTCATCAACCTGGGAATTTTCTATTCAATATGAGGTTGAAAATGCAGGAGGGGCGCAAATAAATGGCTCTGTAATCGTTGAGATTGCAGGTGAATCATACGTTGGTTCAACCAATCCTCCTGTACAATTCCTACCCCCGGGTGAAGGAAAATTCGAAGTCGATATAAATGTAGATTCAGGGGCTATTTCATCTTCAAGTAGGATTACGGTAAAACTTGAAGTTCAGCATTTTATTTTCACAGTCCCTGGAGCGGATGCTGGTCTTACATTCAGTTGGGGCGGAATCGATGATGAATCAACTGTAAGCGCAGACATACCATTGGTTGATCTAATTTTGGACGAACCAACCACTGAAGGAATGGAAGTTTATGTATCGATGGTGGTTGCCTCCCCATTTGGACAAATGACTTCTGCCCATGCAAATGTCTTGGATTTAAGTGTCAATAATGCAGTTTTATCAGGAGAACCCATTAAAACCAGCAGCGGAGAATTCGTTCGATTGACTTGGACTTGGAATGCGATTGATGAAGGTGAGCAAACAATAGTTGTAGGGGCAAGTATCCAAATCCAGGCAGGCACCCCTATTTTATCAGGTTCAACCGAATTTGTCGTTAGCCCATTTGATGATGGAGAGGGGGGATCTGGAGGATTTTATCCTTCGGAAGAACCCTTGAGAACTGATGGGTCTGGCACCCCACTAATCACCAATATCGATATGATTGTAGAGTCAAACGAAGATTACATTACACTCGAGAGAGTTATCTCACTGTCCGTAGATCAAGAAATTGCATATTGGATGAGGTGGGGCATGGACAATATCGGTAATGATGATCCAGCACTTTCACAACCTCTTAGAATTTTTAAAAATGGAATGGTAGGTGACGAAGAAAGAAGAAATCGCTTGATAGATGGTGTTGAGAAGAATGAGTTTGAAACACAGATGGTGAACCTTGCAATAACCTACATGAACGATGGCATGGCTCTAGAGTTAGAGGAATTGATAGGAACAGATGTTTTGGACTTAGAACGAATTTCATTCTCAGTCGATCTGCGAGGAGATAACAGAGTAACTCCGCACCCCCTAACATTGAGGATATCCACATTAGAGATATTACCAGAGGATGAGGTTACAAGTCTGATGAGGAATTTCATCAAAATTCAACCTTCACCAATTTGGTCGAGTCTCGATTTGAATATTAGAATCGACACAGGAATGATGACTAGTTTAACGGGGGCCCAGATCAAAGGAGAGGATTCCATCGATTTGAAACATAGAAGGACCATATTTGGTGAAACAATCGAAATAAGTGGGAATAACCTTGAACCATCGGCGACCTTTACCTTGAGTGCTATGCCCTCAGATGGTCTGCAAAACACACCACTGTCATTGTCGATAGCAACCCTGTTAGTGATCCTGGGGGGTCTTTGGATCTCTCTAAGGATAAGTAAGAACAAACGACGAGGTGCGATATACATGGAAATGATTCTGATTCCAATTGCGCTAGTCTCTCTTTACTTGGCATACCCGCCATTTACTGTTGGGGTAATATGTGCTATTGCGATTACGATATGGATAATTACAGCCGTTGCAAGCCCAACAAAAAAGGGCTTGAAAAATGCATCCAAAAACATTTCATATCCTACAATCGAATGCCCTGCTTGCGATGTATTAAATTCGATTACAAGCAACGAACGACCGTTAAGAATACCATGTACTGGGTGTTCAAGAATTCTCAAAATTGTTGAATAATTCATATAGAACCCGAGGAAATTATACTATCGATTACTCTTCCTGCATGTAATTTGGCCGAGTCAATGTCAGAAGGCCATTCTTTCCTAACTTTATACAGCTGACTAGCTAAATCCATCTCTGCACCAGGAATTACTAACCTGTGCCACATTAATTCTTCAATAAGCATAGTAGGTAATTCATCTGAACGTAACGAGGGTAGAACAAGTTCACTCACTGCCGAACCTCTCTCCTGAAAATTCATGCTAGACCAGCTTTTTACCAATCTTTTGAACATCCTTTCAGGAAAATTCGGAATCATGTCAGTCAGAGGGTTAGCAACCTCTGGCATAGGACGTATGTCTAGGGAACCCTCTTCTTTGAGATGGTCTCTTAACAAAGAGTATACGGGGTCATAATTTGTATCAAATGCACCTCTAAGCCATGATCCAGAAATTGCTAATGGTCGCTGTTTACGAACCCTTACACCGTCTGGTGACAAATTATGTGCTATTGCGGCACATAGGGCGACGCATTCAATGGCTCCATGATGATCTCGCTTAGATTTACTCAGATTAATTTCAACTGACAGAGGAAATATATTGATTCGATTTCCATCAATCTCAAACATACTTTGTGATTCAAAAAAAGGCTGAATCTCAATAACCAAGCCCTCAAAGTCTTTGGTTTTCTCATCTTCAGTGCCATCATTATGTTTCCAAGGCGGTAACAACTTTCTTTGATAATTTTTAGATTGATCTAGCAGTGATGCTTCAAGTTGTGAAAGTGCGACAGCTCCCTCTATATCGGCAGGTGCAATGAGAATAACTTTGTCAGCTGCTGAGATTTTCTCAGCAACCTCCATAATATCGGAACTGACTGATGTAAAAAGATTAGTCGCTAGTAAATCTTTCACAACATCACCGTTAACTCGACAACGAAGGAAATATATCAAACTGAGGATATCATTCGACCATTAGTCTTAGTTGATCGCGCTTGTATTTCCATTCGGAATCCAAAGTTCCTTCTCTAATGTAATATTTGGCTAGGCGTCGAATTTTTGCCTCTGTTATCTCGAGCGATCTCTTATTATGAACATCTTTGTGATTACCCGAACCAAGGTGGTCGATTATTCCGACTGCCTTTCTCATTAAATTCATCAAGTCCTCAGGATATGAACCACCGATTCCATTTTCAGATAGCACTGCTGAAATCCTTTTACCGTTCAAGACTGAGCGAACATCAGGAACCGCATGCTGGTCTCTGAGAATCGTGCCAATAGTTGCACTTGAGTGCCCTTCTTTACCTAGTTCGACAATAAGGTCAGTAACTTCTGAAGCATTGGTATTTGACCACTCAGGTGGGGATTCATTGTGAGGCTTTTTGGAGCCTGATTTGCCTTTTCTCCTTGCATACATACGTGCCATGCTACATACCTCCGGGCATCTTGGCGACCAATCACCTGTTCTTAACCACTACGCATGGGCTAAAAATCAAAATTAGAGTCGTTGATGCATTTTAGCAAGCCTACCGGGAGTGCCATTCCACTCCCATGCTGGTGCAGCAGCTCTTGCAGAACCTAAACAATCAATGCCCTGCATAACCAATAAGTCCTCTCCAGCTCTAATAGATTTGTCAAATGATTCAAGATTTGCCAAATTGACATCACCTTTCCATTTTATGCCCTCTTTGATTGAAATTTTCTTAAGAGAATCGTGCTCAATTATGTGATGTAAACCCGCTTTGGAAATTGAAAATCCACCCCTCTCAGGTGCCCACATTGCTATTTGTTCACCGGATTTCATAATTTTCCATCTTGGAAACCTTCCCTTAATTTCAACTCCGTCTAGCCAAGTATCATTTTTGTGGTGAAACCTTGCGATGGATCGGAAATTTTCGATATTTATCAGTTCACCACCACGCCGTTTTTTCCTCATATTGCTATGGACAGCGGTTCCTAATGAGTCAAGCGCTTTTTCACTAGTTGGCTTATTTCCCAATCGCGTGTCTATAACTGGAATAGGCAATTCGACCTCAATCCCTGAGTGATTTATGACAATTCGATAATGATTTTTTTCAACAAGTTTTGAAAGCATTTCTTGAATTCTTGTTAATTCGCTTTGAGCCCAGTCACCTGTGACAGGAATATCATAATATCCCGCTGGCCAAACTGCTTCCAAATCTCTAGGGACTATACCTAAAGGGGAAGTGACCATTACTTCATGCGCAGATGTATGGTTTATTGCGTTTCTAAAGGACTTATGACTTCGAGAAGATGAGTATGGCTTTCGGGCTGAGCAAGGCAACAATATCAGAACATCATCTAGACTTTCTGGGCGACTATATTTTGTTTCCATGAACTTTACCCAATCGAGTATTACTGGGTCATCATGAGATTCTAAATTATTGATTCTTAATTTGGATTTATTGTCAACGACTTGAGACAAAACTCCCTCGTATCCTGAGATAATCTTCTCGTGATTCCTCATATGTTCAATTAATCTTGGGCTGTTCAGCGACTGAGTCTGTGCTAATTCTCTCAGAGAATTGTTTTTTAAAGCAAATCTTACCTCTGAGAGAGCGTTTTTCCAGTGATCAAATTCTGGTTCAAACTCAGTTTTTATCCTTGGCCCAGCCCATGTGAGTACCGCATCATGTGATTCTGCTTGCTGTGACCTTGTTGTATCGAACAAGTCAACACCAAACCATGAAAGAACCGCACAGTTGTCCGGACCTCCAATACCCGGAGTCCACAAAAGAGAACCCGGAAATCTTGTCTTGATTACGTGGATTGCCTCAACCAACCTTCCCGGCCTATTGGCTAATTGTAGAGCATCTGTAAGAACAACAATATGTGGTTTCAAATCGCTTGACAAGAGTTCCGTATCGTGATTCATGGATTGCCAAGATATTGGTAATAACTGTCCTTTTGACGCTACTTCACCAGCATCTGCTTCGTCAAGAGAAGGCGGTAATACATGCCCGATTTTAGCTTCAAGGGTAGGTCCATTATCCAGACTTTCCCAAGGAGCGTATGGCGCTCTAGATTCAATAGTTATAGTGCGAGGTATGGAACCATCACCAGTTGTAGAGAAGGGCGCCCAGTTTACCTCAAAATTCTCTTTACCTGAAATTACAAGGCCAGGTGTATACGATGAGGGCTCTATTCTATCACCAAGTGCCCAGAATCTTGCCATTCGATGGCGTGCTAACACCGTCCGTCCCAGCCCCGCCATGACCAAAGGGGGACATACTCCTATCTTGAATGATTTGAAAGCAGATAAGTTCGCAGGGGTCATCATGGGAAGAGGGTTGGTGTGGTTAATACCGACAATACTACTCTTTTCTATGCTAGGCCAATCATACGACGTAACTTACTCTACATCTGAGGGAATAGCTTGGTATGATTGCGATGATTCATTTGCAAGTATTACAGATTCATCCGGTACAGAAATCGCTAATGGAAGCGATTTTAAGATTCACATAGATGCAGATGATTATGTTGTATTTGTGGACGACTACGACAAATGCCAAGGAGTAATTCCCTTAAATGGTGAATTACCCAACTTGCGACCACACCCAAACGATTATTTTGAAACAATCCAATTGCAGACTCTAAACAATTGTTCAATCAACTGCTCGGGGTCTATTGTGACTGGAGATTTGGAGAATGACAGTGCAGATGTTTTTGCAGTAAATATCACAGAAAGTGAGCTTCTAATTGTGGATTTATTAGCGGCATCTTCTGGTCTTGAAATAGAAATACACTTTCAAAATTCATCACATGAATATCGCCTTGATGAGAGTTTCACAATTCCAATTAACACCTCAATTGCACATGAGGATACTCGATTTATATCCTTCAGTGAATCTGGCAGAGTAGTATTCAAGATTACAAGCCCATCTCCAGATACTGTATGGGCACTGGAATTACAGTCATACGATGCTAGTCTAACTACTCCGATTGATTACACAACAAATTTGAATGGAGTTGGAATGATACCATATTCGTTGACCCTGGACCAGTATCAATCATTGGAAATAATTAGTTCAAAAGACGTTGCTAACAACGTAGATGTTAACCTGTCTTACAGACTAATTTATTCAGATATTTCAGCATCAAATTACTATAACGTGAGTGTTGGTGATTGGATTCACGGAATGAGCAGCATAAAACACGTAGAAGTAATTTGGAATTGCAATTGTCGCTGGTCTTCAAACCTTGAACACAAAACCCACTTTGATGCAAATTCGGAAATAGACGCTCCTAATTTCAAGCCTCTATCCGCAAAAAGCAACAATTCTTCCGTTCCGCTTATCCTAACTGACGGAATATCAGTTGATGGTGAGTTAACAATTCACATGAATGATTATCGTGACATACTAAGAATCGAGACCTACGGATGGAATGATTCTGTTCATAGAATAGAGGTTTCAGTTGAGGGGGACATATACGAAATGGAAGTCACAATTATGGAAATGGATCAAGAGTCATGGGATGTCTTGAACCAGGCGACATCTACTTACTCAATGAATGAAATCTCAGTTTCTTTAAATGTTGGCAGAGGAACGCACTTCGTTGTAATTCAGCAATTTAATAATTCAAATTTTGGTTCTGAAATCTCGGATGTCATCAACTGGAAAATTAGAGCCACTACGGTTGTTGTTGAAGAGGGTGAAGAGCCTTGGTTTCCGGCCTCAGAAGAAGTCAAAGAGGCTGCTGACATATTTTACATCCTAATGGGATTCCTGTTAATTTCACCGTTTGTAATATTTTACTTAGTTGTTCAAAAAGAGAAAAAATTTGCAAAAATATTTGCATCAAAAAATAACCGTCTTGAATGGCTGACAAACAAATTAGACACCGGGGAATTTTCGAAGACAGAGTTGTCCAGAGCAATCAGGGCAGTATCTTCTCTGGAATGGGAGCAATCTCTCGAGGTTTGGGGTAAACCAAGTCTGCGCCATTACACGACAGGAATCGATATTGCAATTTGGTCACTGGACCAAAGAATAAGCGATGATGGGCACTGGCCATTGCTGGTTGGTATAAGACCACTTGATTGTGAATGGAGTGTAGCCGGCTTGAGGTTTGAGTCACCTAGCGGGGGAGAATGGAAAATTGAAAGTGTAGAGCCAAAGTTACTGTTCAGAAAAAATGAGATTTTCTTGGATACAATTCACAATAACTCCCGATTTTTCATCAAAGCCGAACTTTCAGGTGATGCTGCCTCTTTGGATGTGCACCTTTCTGGAATCGTTGATGGAAAACCAATGGCATCTAAGCCATCAAGTACGTTTTACAGAAGTGCTCCATTATCAGAAGAATGATTACCTTCTTCTATCCTCTGCATCATCAATAATCCTGTCAAGAGTTTCCCCCTCACCTGAAAGTTCGTTACGCAGACTCTCAAGGGACTTTTTTGTAGCTTTATTGAATTTCTTGGGCATATGTAATTTGCACAAAATCACGACATCGCCTCTACCCACTCCTCTACTTGAAGGGACGCCTCTAGATTGGATAGTGATTGTATCACCTGAATTTGTTCTAGGGGGAATCTTAATTGTCAAATCTTTATCATCAATATGTGGTAATGTAATTGTGGTTCCAAGAGCTAAGTCTGAGTAACCTAAAGGCAGAGACATAATTAGATCCATTCCATTCCTCTCAAACCATGAATGCTCTTCAATAATTAACTCAATAAACAAATCACCAGAAACGCCTCTTCCAAATGGTGCAGGTTGTCCCTTATTTCTCATCCTTAATCTAGTTCCTGTTTGAGCACCTTTAGGAATTTCAAATCTAATGGTTTGAGCTCCTGTAATAGAACCACTTCCTGAGCATGTCTTGCATTTAACTGCATATGTTCTGCCGGAACCTTGACATGTTTGACAGCTTCTCAGTGAATCTTGAACAAACGGACCAATCTGTTGACGCACTCTCACCTGCCCAGAACCATTGCAATCTGAGCACGAAGACGTGACGCCATCTTTTGCTCCCGTGCCATTACAATCATCGCACGATATGGGTAAATCGATATCAATCTCAACCTTCCCACCAATCAATATTGACTTTAATGGGATTTCATGCCGAACAAGTATGTCATTACCCTGATTTTGTGCAGATCGACGTCTACCGCCCCCAAAAAAACTTGAGAAGAAATCGCCTCCAAGGATGTCCTCTAAATTGATATCAAAACCTTGGAAACCACCCGGACCGAATGGTGACCCGCCAGGAGAGTTGTGGCCAAACCTGTCATAGTTTCTGCGTTTTTCGGGGTCAGATAAAACAGCATAGGCTTCCTGTATTTCTTTGAATTTTTCATCTGCGTCAGGTGAATCATTTTTATCGGGGTGATATTTTCTAGCAAGGGACCTAAAAGACTTCTTCAAATCCTTTTCAGATGCATCTCTAGATACATCAAGAATTTCATAGTAATCTCTCTTCTCCGACATTTTATCACTTCATATTTTCATACGTTTCATAAAAAATTTAGCTTAAGTCACTTCCACAATTTGAGCAAAACCTCTCTCCAACCGGATTTGGTGTTTGGCAAACTCTGCAGGTTGGATGTGGAGAAAAACCACTCTGATTTGCTTGAAATGTAGACTTTGCCTTACCATATGCCATCTCCTCTATTGTTGCTTCTCTTAACACAGGTTCACTAATTTCATTTGTTTCCTCGTTTATAGTAACAGATTCCATGCCCGAATCTGTTACAGAAATTATCTCCATAGGTCGCGGTCGTTTCGCTTCCGATTTTATTGGTTGTGTTGGTGCAATAGGCCTTTGAGCTATTACTGGCGATTCTTGGCTCCTCTCCTTTAATGTTTGATTTTTGACCTGCTCTCTACTTTCTTTTGTGTCCTTTCCGAAAAGTGATGATATCCAATCTAGAAATGAGTCCATTGGTGAATTCTTCCTAACTGCTCCAATTGTGGAATTAACAGTCCCATCATCGAACTGCTCATCACCTGACACTCTGGCTTGCGCTCGTCTAACGTGTGCGGTATCAATTAACATTTCAACGTCTACCTCAGTATCAATCTCTTTAGACACCAACGGATTTCCTATACCTATTATCCCACCTACCTCTCCTTTGAGATTGGCCTGCCCTTCGACAGAGAGGCTGGTATCCATCTCTAGATCTTTAGTCCAGACACCTTTCTTTTCTGCCTTAAAGTGGCCTTCAACTGATTTTATTGCTTTACTTCTTTGCCATTCATGGTCTCTGACGACTCTACTTTTTCTGTAAAGCAAAATGCCAATTGCCAAACTAGCCAAATTTAATCCTATTGTAAGGTTAGTAGATAACGCCATCATATCATCGAGCGGTGTAACAAATAACCTCAAAGAATTAAGAATTAAGACAGGTGTTAACAGTAGCACTACTGATGTAAATTGTCGTGCCATCTAATTACCCCATACGCATTCTGTCAATGAAGGTTTGTAAATCATTTCCTATCTGATGAAGGGCGACCATTTCTAATCAAGCCATCGATTAAACCTAATGTAAATGCAGTGTGTAATATAATCAAACAAAGGGGTATTCCTAGTATTGCCCAAAAATTGGATTTCTTATTTTTGTAAATAAAACCGGTGGTGATCAATGTTAGTAAATATGCTGATGGAGCCAACCACCAGTAAGGTAACAAAAAAACAAGTCCTATTCCAATCAACGGAAGAATTTCTCTAACATCGAATCTGTTTGGGTGTCGCAATACAACCTTAGTTCTCCAAAAACCATACCTATGGCTCATCTTCCACCAATTGGCCAAGGTTGTTCTTTTGTGCATATACACAGAAGAAACATCTGATCTCCATAGTTCCCAACCGTTAGCTAACAAACGCATTGAAAGGTCACTATCCTGACTTGTGATAAACCTGTTATCCCACCCATCTACCGATCTTAAAGCTTCTACATTATGTAGGCAGAAAGCAGGAACTTTTGTTTCATGTTTCCCCTTGAAGTTGTGAAACTGGCCTCCTCCCGATCCAATAGGAGATGACAAGGCTGATTCTATCCAACTTTCTACACCCTTGGTCTCTCCCGCAGGTCTTGTTATACAACCAATTGCTCCGAGTTTCGTTCCTAGATTTTTCTCTATTTCAAGTAAATCGTTCACCCGTTTTTCGACGTGATCATTTTCTATGTAGCAATGGCCGATCAATTCCAAGCAGTGAGTAATGGAGTCATCAATTAATTCTAGGGCTAAGTTTCTTGCTTGTGCAACTCTCTTTCCCGGGTTGTTTACTACCATTATGGAATCTCCAAACTGGTCCAAAATTGATAGTGTACCATCAGTAGAGCCACCATCTAGAACGATTACATCTACACTAACCGTTTGTGAGAGAACACTTTCAATACATTTCTCGATGTATTTTTCTTCGTTGAGCACAGGTATGACCGCACATACCCTAATCTCCATGCAACTATCTCTTTTCATCTTACATGTCAAGTTTCGCCTTCAAGTTCATTTGATACTTAGTTATGGCAGGGTATATGGCCCGACTGTTTCTCACCGGAATTACAGAAGGATTTTCAGTAATAATTTCAACTGTTATTTCAGGTGCTGACAGAGCCGATTATGTAGTGGAAGCAATCAACAAGATATTTCCAGATTTTGAATCCAAAATCCCGCAGGAACCCACATTTCCTTCCACAAAAAAACACATTCTCGTATGTGAAAATGTAGCATTGGACACTTTTTTACTCAAATTGTATAATCAAAAAATACTCGACACAGCGCTAGACTGTATGTCACTTAATTTAGACGCCACAGGAACCGTATTCAATATATCGAGGCAAGCAGCTCTAGCTAGCAAGGTTGCGTTTGTGATAGAGGACACTGAACCATTAGGCGGGGTAATTACAATAGAAATTAATGGAGAAGGATTGGGAGATTGGTTAGAAGCAGCAACTTGGCATGAAGGGCGTGATTACATTCCAAGGAAAATTCGAGACGACCTTTCTATGGACTCATCAGGAGAACCTAGAGTTTGGCACTAATCGCTTCCGCAATCTCTCTATCTGGTCCCAGCCAATCGACCTCGTCTGGGCCTTCACACCAGTGTATTTTGTCATGAACATGCAATTTGATATCTCCACTCTCGATGAAGCACTCAACTACGTGTAACCTAACAACAATATCCCCGTGGTCATAAATCCAATTACCTATCTTTTCACCAGTCCTTACAACTAGTTCTAACTCTTCAAATATCTCTCTTATAAGACATTGATTAGCATCCTCACCTTCCTCAAATTTACCACCTGGGAATTCCCACCAGCCAGCGTGTTTTTCATTTTTGGACCTACGTGCAGCTAAAAATTTCCTGTTACTTATTATTGCACCAGCCCCCACATCGACACATCTTGGCCTCAACATCCTATCGATGCACTGAATTGTGAATCCTCTTGCATCGTCCTGAACTTTTGGGAGGTGTAAGAATACACAAGGAGTCTCCTTTGATATAACCCCAAGAGTGTTATAGAGAGTTTCGTTGCAAATGAAACTACCTGCGTCATAACTAATTTCAGGTTTGTCAATCATGTTTTTTACATCCCAATCCTGAATAAAAATAGTTGATTCTCTATCTCCATTTCCACTAATTGTTTGATTTTTGACAAAACGGCCACTATTGTCTGGAATAGAAAAGTCAAGTAAGTCCCTTGCTAGGAGTTCGATGCGGGGAAATTTTGCACTTTCTGCGAGACCTATGTGTACAATGGCAGCGTAATTTTTGGTTTGCAGTAGTTTTGAAACTGTCTTAGCACCATCTTGATTTACCTTGAGAATCAACGACTCTATTGTATGCCCTCGGATTTCTTCACCATCCAATGAAGCTGCAACTAATTGTGAAATATTCTCAATATGATTACCAAAAGGTTCGAACCCGGTAACTAAGACACGCCCCCCCATGATGCCACTCAAAAACTCATCTTGCAAGAGCATTTTCGTCGTCACATTGACAAGGATGAATTTCTAGGCATTAGTATGGAGGATGATGATCTAGAATTGGAAGTCGTCGTTCCCAAACGTGAAGACTCTGTTGATTCAATCGCCCTCAGTAAGACTATTTGGGAAGAGATAACTGCCGGAGTTGGTATATGGGGGGCTTTTCGACCAATTATTGCAATTGCGCTTTCATTAGTCCCGTTTCTATATCTTGGTCAACACTTTAACAGAAATCACAAAAGAGGATTTGATTGGTTCTTCCTGCAAATACCTCTGGCTTTTACACTTGTATTGTGGCTGTTATTGTATATTTGGTCCGTATTTGACGCTTGGCGTGACGCTAGTATAATAGTTTCAGAAACCTCATGACCAAAGCTGGTTGCTACAATCCAAATCTCCACTTGCCATTCCGACTAGATCGGATTTATCATCTGCATCAAATTCATCAGGTATTTCGCCGCTTATGAAATTGCCAATAGAAGTACTTTCTATTGCCCAATACATTACCGAATCTTCGTTATTTGAGTGACCAGGGTGTTCTGAGTCTTCATGGTCAATCGGAGATTGATATACAAGATTTACAAGTCCTAGTAGGTGTCCCATCTCATGAATAGTTACCGCTCGTTCAACTTCTTCACCCGACGGTCTCCCAAAGAATCCCTCGGATTCCTCAACTGAATCTTTGAACACGGCAACTGTTGATGCGTCGACTGCAACCCCTAGCACTGAATTGTCTGTGTATGTGCCCTCAGGGAACAAGAAATACCAATGCAGTGTATTCGAGTCCATGGCATCGTCGCCAACATCCCATCTAGCCTCTCTAACGTCATCTGCTGACCAAACATTACCATTATCAAATTCAACTTCTTTAGCCCGTATTGAAATTCCTCCTGGCTTGTCACAGACCTCTTCCAATCTGTTTTTAGCTAAATTCATTGCAATTGGATCATAACCCTGCTCATACAAAAAATGTAATTCCATTGAATCAAACCTATCATCCTGTAGACAGGCCAAAGCTAGACCTCCGGGTATTCCTCTTTTCTCACCAAATATTTCATCATCGCCAAAACATCCAGATATACTGGCGCTTAATATTATGAAGACAGTAAAACCAAATCGCATATTGTCACCTAAAAATCGTCTGGAATTAGTGTTGGTGAGAACAGTTGACCAGGCCCTGAAGCCTGTGACAGCTGAGTCCTCAGAAGATGTTCCCATGATCTCATCACTCCCAAAGCATCACTAACTAACATTTGTTCTTCCTCTAGAGTTACTCGTATAAGGGTATCAAGTATGTCTATTCTATCTCTATCGACCATTGCGAGGGCTTTTTCCAAATCAAATGAGGATTCGCTTTGTTTAGGTTCCATCTCAATAGGCCACTGATTACGAAGGTTCTCTGGTATTTGCTGAGTGTGCTTTAGTAGTTCCTTTAGAAGTCGGTTTGTCCATCTTGAAATAACCATGCTAGTTTCAATGATTGGCATATTCAATTGGTTTATGAGATTAACAAGTCTCTCTTGTAATGTGACCATTGAGTCTGCCCCGGCCATACTGAAACCTCATTCAAGTCTAGTTATTCTGCGAATTGGACAAACTCTGTACGTACTGCTCTCCATAATGGTTCCATTGCTCCATTGTCCAACCTTCAGGAAGACCGGTTGGTGGCAGAGGAGGGACATTACTTACATTGCTTTGTAGAGGGACATTCGTGGTTCCTAAATCATCAATAGCAGGAACTATTTTTTCTACCATTTCATCCTCAACCTCAACTGTGTGATCATTCTCATCACCCTCTGGTTCTCTTCTAATTCTGCGAATCTGAACCATAGTCCAAACGGCATAGGATATTGCTAGAAGTGCAATAAGATACATTACAACAGACAATTTTGAGTCTGCAACCTGATTTGCAAGAGCAGCACCATCTCTGTCCACCTCTTCTGTAACAAACAACGGTGTAAGTGAGAATCTCTCCTTTTCCACGCCTGAATCTATTACTAGAACCCTATATTCTAGAGTGTCACCTACATTTTGGGTAATACTTGTTTCTAGTTTAATAGTAAATCTTTGTTGACTGGTCAACTCCATGTCTGACTGTGAGACTGTTTCCCAGTTATTTTCACTATTCAACCTCTGCAGCAAGAATGTCAAATTACCAGAATCTCCGTTGTTAATAGAGTCGATTTCCAATGTCACTATCTCTTTAGGTTCAGGGGATGGATTTGACCACTCCCAAAACGTTTCAGCTGATCTCAGACTAACATCTGGTCCAGTAAGCGCAAATGACCAGGAGGCTAGTGGGTAAAGAATTGTATTTTCAAAGCCATCATATGGGTTCCCTGATGCATCTGATCCCGTGACCCAAACATCGATGCTGTAAGATGGCAGAAGTAAGGTTGCACCTCCATCAGTCAAATCGATATCTCCACTCCAAATTATTCTATTTTCATTCTCGAATCCAATTGTCTCAGGAAGAGGTGTTGTGCCACGACTAATTTCAGCATCACCAGCCCTGACAATGTAGTGTAATACTGCTGGATTTTTAATGTCAAATCCTTGGTCATCTCTACTTTCTAGCATAACTTTCAAATTATCAGCTGAACTAATTGGAATGCTTTCAGTAGGTACAATTCCGTTAAGATTTATGGCATGGATTGTAGGCCGTTCACTGTCAACAGCCAACCTTAATCTTGGTGTAATTTCAGACTCATCTTCCGCCAAACCTGGTAAATCCGAAAGCTTTGCACGCAAGTCTAAGTGTCCACTTCTAACATCAGGTATTAACATATCAATGGCGAAATAACCACCTTCTCGACTAGTTGTTGTCCACTCATGTTCGTAGTCACCTATCAGAACAGTAAATGCACCAGCTGGTGCGGGTATATCATCCTCAGAGAACATTACTCTTCCACTAAATCTTAATGCCTGTCCAGCCCCAATTAGTGTCTCATCAAACTCAGGATTGTAATGATTAGTGCCATCTCTCAATTCTATTGCTAGTATATGGCCTGATTGTGTATCAAATCTCAAGTCATTATCCAAACTCCAAAGATCATTTCCTAAACCAGCCTTGTGAATGTTGCATGGAAGAATTTCTTCAATCCCACATGGTTTGTCTTCAATCCGAACCTTAGGAATGAAATGAGATGCCCCGTTAGTGTCCCAAATTTCAGGGAAACTCCATGTTAATTGAAACTTAATTGAAACCATCATACGAGAGTTATTTTCAGGATTTAGGTCAATTTTGGAATATAGATTGGAGACTGCTAAGCCTGTGCCACCACTCTCCATTTGCAGTACTGGATCTCCTTCACTGGACATTGATATATGTGCATAGATTGAAGTTTCAGAATCTTCGAATTCTCCACCTAATGCTAATTGAATGTGCCTAACATCCCACCAACCATTAATGTCAACGACCATCAAGTTGGCAGTGTATGAAATTCCGGGATGCAAGGGTTCCCTGTCGTCATGACCCAAGATTGTTGAATTTTCAATATCAAGGGTTGGTTCAAACTCCTCTCGAATCTTATACCATGAAAGAGAATTTTCCCAAATTGGTGGAACATCACCCGGCCGATCTCCGCAATATTGGTTGTTTTCAATATCACAAACAGGGGAGCCTCCCATTGCAATGACGTTTCCTTGACCATCCTGTCCAGTGACATAAAATGCGACTTTGTCTCCGTGTACTAACATTGAATCATCTATTAGACCATTGAAGATATTCAAACCGCCTGCAATTATTTCGGGGGTTGTGAGAGTTTTTGATCTATATTCAATCGGATCAGGTAGTCCATTGAAATTTGAATCATCACATTTTTCATCTTCGCCGGGCTCACAACCAATCCAATAATGCAAATCGATTGTTTGAGGTGGATCCACAGAATCTTGAATCACAATTTCAATTGCTTGTCCACCCGGAGAAGGAGGACCCTTTTGCATTTCACTTCCAATCTCGGGAGTTGCAGATAATACAAGGGGAGCATTTCCGTCAAAAATTAACTTAATTGTGTTGTATCCAGGATTAAGATAACTAGATCCATTTGGAAGGGCTACTGCCTCGACATACAATACCATTCCACCTGGTGTAGACTCTACTGGTGATTTGAATGTCATATTATACTGACCAAATGCGGGATTAGGTTCGGTGTGCAGTATAAACGGCTCGCCAATGGGGTCCCCGTCGTAAGTTACGTTCTGCCCTAGAACTCGTAAATCAAATTCTCCAGACCTAGGTGAGAGAGCCGAATTCTCAAAGAATATTGAACCACTTATTGAAAGATCAACTCCACCTCTTACCCAATC
>DAZU01000038.1:0-9707 GCA_002507425.1 Euryarchaeota archaeon UBA53 | reverse complement strand
ATATCATTTTCAACATTTAGTGATAAAGTGTCTGTTGTCCAAGAATTTATTTGGGGGCCAAGATCATCGCTAACAGAAACAATAGCTTCCATTTGCCTCTCATCATCCCATGTCCAATTAACCCTAATTGGCATCTTAATTGTTAATATCTCGTCAATATCGAGTGTAGATGTACAGTTTGTCACATCGAACTCAATTATTCCATTTGAATCATCAACAACGCTACATGAATCTCCTCTCAGCCACCTAAATGCCGGATCGCCACCGTGTGAATTATTCAGCCCAATAGTAGCCTCTGTAACTTTATCAACAAGATCACCATTAGCCATTCTGACAATCAAGTTCCTATATATGCCATCTGGAGACACCATGCCGCCTTCTAAACTAGCGTCGACCACTCTTGTTTTAAGACGATATTCAATATCTAGGTTAGTCAATTTTACTCTCCCAGGAGTATTTGCTTTTACAGCAATTGGAATTTCGACCTCTCCTACACCGTTGCTTGGAATATGTTGATTGAATGCATCTACAAGAGTAGGTGTTGAAGACACTACTGAACCAACCGTTGATTCGTCTGATGCTATTACTGAACTCTCGTTTAAGAATAGAATTGATTGCCAGTCCCAATCCCCATCATCACCAACGTCAAGCTGTGGCCCATCCGGATAACCTTCCTCATACCAAAGGGTGAATAGGTCAATTTTAGGAGATTCAGAAGAGTCTGTCGTATCGAGCAAAATTGCGTACAATAATTCATTTCCGCCACCCTGAGTAGAGAATGAAACCTCTTGGTTGTTTTCTGCACCTTCCCATGTAGTGCCATTGTCGTTGGAAACCATCACTGTAACTGTTCCCGAGGCAGGAGTGTCATCTATCCAAACCGCCCTGACTTTGCCAACGTTTGTACCGGTTGATATGGTATCACTAGTCCACTGCCCACTATTTTCATATGCGGTTGAATATTCAATTGTCATCCACCATGAAACAGCGGATGATCCTATCAACTGCATTTTCCATACCAATTCCTTTCCAGGGTGTGAGAAATGAATAGTTTGATTTTTCTCAACACTCTCCCAATGTGTCCCGTTATCGGCACTAACCCAGTAGTCTACTCTATCTCCTTGGGTAGGTGCTGACCAGTGGTTTTCGACATTCACTGAAAGGACATCGCTAGAGGTGGTAATTGTTTCTCCTATCCAAGTGGTAGTCCCCGGTGCTGGATTCGTAGGGAATGTAATACCCATACCAAATTCTCGATAATACAAAGTGCTCGAACTCCAAGTGCTATATCCTGTATCAACCGAAAGTAGACGCTCCCCGTCATAGAAAAGGCCATACCCGCGGACTGAAATATCTCTAGTTCCAACTTGTGGCACTAACGAGGAAGATGTCCCAGATATTCCCCATGCACTAAGTTGGTCTATGTTCTGATAGTATGATCCCTTCATGCATCGCATGTAGAAAAATCCTGAGTGTACAGTCAAACCATGTACGGAGCTGGTAGACTTACCGCATTCTGTTGCTGAGGTCGAGCCGGAGCTGAACGAATACATGTCTTGCCCCCTAGTGAACTGACCGTTTTCATTGAATTCATATGGAACAATTCTCCTTTGCTGGCCGTGAACAACCCATATTTTTTGTGTATCTCGGTCATATGATATACCGTTATATTCACCATACTGCGGTGAAATATCATAAGAATCAACACATTTCCAGACCCAATCATCTGAAACATCTATTGCCAAGATTCGTAAATTTTGAGTTGGGGTTGACTGAGAATATGCGTATTTGTAGGTGGAGAATATCCCGTATAGCATCTCATCATCAGTTAATGTCCAATCTTTGAAACCGTAAGCCTTGTAGTATGAATAGCTAGGGTCAGAAGGCAAAATACAGCCGTTTTCTCTGACAAGATCAACCGTAATGTCCTTTGAAACATTGTTGGGATACATTCTGTTTACAACCTTATCAAATGAAGTCCCGGAAAAGGTTGACATGAATAACCAATCATGATTTCTCATAATCGCACCTTGACCTAATGTTAAGAAATTTTGACTGGTCATTCTAACTTGGTTACTGAATCTGGATTCTGTTGAATTAGTGGTATGCGGTTGTCTAATAGCAAAACTACCATTGTCTAACCACGCTGTGCTATCATCATGCACAACGGAATCTGTTGAATGCAAATAACTTAGATTTTCTGATTGAGCAAAACCAAGTGTAAGTTCTTCACTCCTGGAGTCGGTTTGGGATGATGACCCTGTCATCCATTCATCATAGCTATCTGTTGTAACCTGAGACCAACCAGTAGATGATGCGCCAGAAAGAGTTACTTCAACATCTAATACTTCAGCCCCTTTTGGCAATGAAACTTTGGTCGTTCTATCTGCTCCTCCCTGATACAGCGCAATATTCTCAACACTTCCATCGGAAAATGAGTAGATGTGGCGTGTAGGAGTGTTCGCTTTTGCCTCCCCTACAAACATATCAGAAAAAGGACTGAGAGGTGTTAGCAACAAAAGCATAACCATGGTTATCAATGCAGCTCTAGAAGATATCTTCTGCCCCATAAGCGATTCGCCAGCCTGACGGTCGAAGGCATTAGCCTTGAATTATCCGGCGGCAGGCGGAAACCAGAATTCCCCCTAAAGGGGGATTTCTGACTAAGATTAAGCGGTATTTCGGTTGTCATATCGGATTGGAGACGAATCGCCGCGAGATGCATCCTCCTCGTCATCTTTGACCTCAAACCAATCAACAAGCCAATCGCCATCAGTATCCCAGTTTAGCGGATCGCTTCCTTCTGCAATGTGGTCATCGTCTAAATCGAGTAAATACCACCCATACTCGTGTTCACCTAAGTCTATTGCAGGAGATCTTCCTGTGCTTCCTGAGTAATATAAATCCCATTCGTCAGTTAAGTCTCCAGAACACATTACAATATCATCACTGGTATCAAGCGCTAAGAAATCATCGTCCATATCGTTAATTATTAACGCATAACTATTGTCATCAATATTTTGTCTATGCATTCCTAGGTAATTTGTCGAATCCTCGTCATCCTCACCTAGGCCAAGAGTGAATGCTCTAAATTGCCACCATTCAGTTATTGGACTACCACCCCAAGTCTCTCCTGAAAGTCTAACTGAATCAGGTGATGCAAGATTCGGATTTGCAATAGCATAGAACTCCATGAAATTAGTGTAAGGAGTATAAACACAGGTTGCAGAGCAGTCCCAGTTCCCATCTTGGTCGGGATCTTCATTGGCATCTAGTGGATCTGTTGGATTGAATGTTGCCCAAGTCCAATCTAGAGAAGGTCTCGACAAATTGCCACCGTTTTGTGATAGCGGGCGACAGGAAATTGTCGAAGACGTGCACGAACCACCTGTTGCTGTGTCAATCCATTGAACTTCAACGTAAACTCTCGAAGAATAGTTATCATTCGACTCATTCCATCCCTTGTTATATTCATACCAGTCAGGTAGCATATCCCCGTCAGTATCGTTATCCATTGGATTAGTTCCATACTTGAAGACCTCTCTACCGTCTGAGAGGTTGTAATCCCTTGTGTGAGAAGAAACCTGACCAGAAGTTATGACCGTATTGAATGTAACGGAATCACTATCTGAATCATTCAAATCTGGTCTCGTTCCGTTTAGATATTCCATAAGATTAGTGAATGGCAAATTGCCAATGCCGCTTTGTATTATTTCGCCTGAAGGTGTGAATTGTCTATTTTCCCATTCTCCTTGGGTTGCGGGAGAATCAAACGATGTTCTATCATACCAGCCATCACTATCGGGGTCATAATCTACATCAAATGGATTTACAGGATTAGTTGACCAATGGTTTTGCGTGGTCGGATCTGGAAGACCATACACAGCATAACAGAATTCCCACCCATCATCAATTCCATCTTGGTCAGAATCGGGGTGTGTGGGGTCGCTAATTCCGAATAAAGTCCGATTGAAAGTGTTTGAATCAGCCTGATTAATCATAGCCATTCTCGAGGCTGAGTTTTGGTTTTTACCAACAAATGTGTTGTAAATTGCTCTTCTAGCCTCCAATTCACTATTTCCCTGTTCAACATAAGCATCAATTGCATCGTCTCCAAATCCTATCAAGCCGGTTCCTGTGCTAAGCCTTTGAGTAAATTTGCCGTAGACCCTAGATTCATATTCACGTTTATTTGTAAATTGTTCATCGAGGGAGATATTACCATCTCTGTCACAATCAACAGAGTCCATGTCACTGTCTAGCCATTGGTCTGAATCGATTAAAGGATTCATTGACCAACGATTATTCTCTAAGTCCCAACTAGTAAACCAATACTCGTAACCATCGATCATTCCGTCATCGTCTGTATCCGAAATTGTCGGATCGGTTATACTCATCAATGTTGAAATAAATGTATTCGAAACGCCGGATGATTGCCATATCTGGAATTCCTCTAAGTGCCTCTTACCCCTCTGCCCTTTGTCCAGAATTATTGTGTAAACCCTCTGAGCTTTTTGCGTAGGATCGTTTATGTCGCCGTCAATGTGCATCAATGGCGCATCAAGCGGATGTTGCTCACCATTGTCTGGATTTGTGTTAGCAAGAGAGAATTCTTGCGCATCCGTAAGCGCATCATTATCAGCGTCAAATGTGCCATCTCCAGGAACTAGAGGGTTCAATGTCCACGTCTGAGCTGTGTCATTCCAAGCAGTAAACATTAGTTCCAAACCATCAAGGAATCCATCGTTATCGGTATCGGGATTTGTGGGATCTGTTGTTAAACCTGAAATGTTGACCAAATCAGAATTGATAAATGATCCAAATGATTCTGTGTTAGTTATTCCCGACCATTGCTGAAGTGTGAAACCCGTTCCAACCGTGGTTACATACCACTGAGGACTGGAACGGTTGCTATTAGTCTCCGAATATTCTGGTGCGATGCTGTTGTATTCTTCCCAATTACTCATTCCATCTTCATCCGAATCATCCCACCTGTCATTTGAATCCAGTGGATTTAGAGACCACCTCGATTCAAGTAAATGCCATCTAGCAAACCAAATCTCCCATCCATCTGGCATACCATCAGAGTCAGTGTCCGCATCTGTTGGGTCACCTGTAGAAAATCCATCGCCAAAGTTATCCTCAGGTTCGGCCCAGTCTGAGATATTTCTGAATAAGTCTGTTGTAAAGTTTTCAGGAATAATTTCCCCATCAAGGCTTTTATTTCCATCGAATAAATCGTCACGTATGTGGTATTCCAACCAATTTACGAACGCCTCATTTTCTTCTATAATTCCGTTGTGATTGATATCATAACCATCCCCATCAGGATTCTCAAATGCATCGCTTCCATTGAGTGGGTTAATACCAGTTCTAGTGACATCCCAAGTGCAAGCACCTCTTGCTTCCCAGCCATCAGGCAACCCATCACCATCTGAATCTACATTATTAGGATCAGATTTGTACCATAAAGCAGCTTCGGTTTCCGATTCAAAATGACTTTCCAACAAATCTCCATTAATTCCAGCCTCTCTGATAAGCGTCCACTGATATTCACAGAGGTTACTCAGACCGTCTCCATCTGCATCCCAGTTTGCATCGTTTGGATCCATCGGGTCCATAGTCCAATTATTAGAGCCAGTAAATGTCGAGCCTATCCATCTTCGATTTTCAATTTCCCACCCATCTGGCATTCCATCGCCATCAGAGTCTGAGTTTGTTGCATCCGTTGAACTATCAATTCCAAGGGAAGATAGGTAAGTTGCATTCGCTGATAATCCAGCTGCATCATCGCATATGTGAATGTAATCATATTGATTAGTGTAATGACAATTTAGGGGTGTGAACTCATGGAACAATCCAAAGTATTCTGCTCCATCTCCAACCCCATCATTGTCTGTGTCTACATTTCTAGGATCGGTGGCATTATACCCTCCGGGGGTTGTAGCAGTGTATCTAAATTCGTCTAGGTTTCGCCACAACCTTTCATTGAGCGGGTCCGAATCTAGATTTACTCCATCATTATCTGCATCAAGTAAAGCATCCCAAGGATCAGTTGGGTCAAGTCCGTATCTTACTTCCCAGCCATCAAGCATCCCATCAGCATCAGAATCATTTGCCATCGGGTCCATTAGTTCTAGATTAGAAAATCTACCCGGTGCAATTCCTACAAATATAGTATCAATACCAGCAACAGGATGTACACAAATTGATGAAATTAATCCAGGGACCCACTCTTGATTTGTCATCCCGTAAACCGCAGAATAACCACCACTAATCGACCACATACCCCATGCAGATCCAACAATAATTTGGCTGCCAGTTGAATGTAGGGAGTGTATTTGGTTTGCTTTGTTTACTGATACTCCATCACCACCTTGATGTTCGTAGTCGCCACCATAAACCAATAATCCAGATATCAGGTCATATTTATGAAGACCAGATTCGGTTCCTATCCACAAAACTTGTGACTCGCCCCCTGATGGTCCATCTGCCAAAATAGCGTTGACTGATGCAGGGTTACCTCCCCCTCCTGATCCAATAGTTCGTAAATTATCAATATTGGATAATATGGTAGTTGGTTCAAGTGAGTAATAGAACAGCCAATTTGGCACTGAAGCATCTCTTGCAGACGCAGTTTCTACTGAAAATAAGCCAACATTAGTCCCTACAAATAGTGTTAGTGCACCATTAGAAACATCAACATGAGTAATTGAGGTGGCAGTTGCGTTACCTAAATTCATGTTGTCTGCTATTCCATCTCCAACCTCATATTGTGTGATTGTTTGTTGATTGATTTGGAAAACCGACCCAAAACCGCCATGTCCTAAGGCGATTACATAATCGTCGGAACCGTCAGTTTGTAGCACGGCTCCAGCAGTATACCGTCCTTGGAAATATGTCCAATCCTCTGAATCATCGATAGATTCTGCATCCCTTTCTGCAATCCACGCACCTAATTCAGTAAGAAGAACTACGTGTTCTTCCAACAGTATCATGTCATTCAAATCATGTCCTTGAGGTAGTGGAAAATCGGTAGATGTCGAATTTTCGAAGTCAATGACTGTTACGCCAAGCTTTGTTCCAACCCACAAGAAGCCAGCATCAGCATCGATAACCCTGATGTCATGATTGATTATTGAAACACCAGATGTTTCACTCAACTCAGCAGTTAAGGGATATTCTGTGTATGTCCCTTCAATAGAGGATAATTCAACAGAGCGCATTCCGGATTTCACAACGTTTTCATCATCCAGATGAACTAGATATTCTTCTAATGTTGATAGTTGTTCACCTATTGATAATGCTTCTTCAGAGGGTGCAACGTCAACGCTAATAATTCCATCCCGATTAGCATCCCAGCCGTCATTGTCAAGATCGAGTAATGCATCTGACTTATTCAGTGGATTCAATCCGAAGTGAATTTCCCATCCATCACTTATCCCATCCCCACTCGATGGGAACAGCCTTCTATGTTTCACGCCGTCGTATGCATACCTATCACTATCGGCCTGAGTGGGGTTAGTGCCAAGCCAGATATTCTCGTCGATTATATCATCAGTACCATTTCTAGCACATGCTGAGAGTATATTCGGCAAAAGGCTCGAGTTAGAATTAATGAAGGGCCAATCATTCAAAACCGAGGAGACGGGATTAGGTGAGTAACACCTTAACCCGTCCAATTCATTTGTCCAGTTTGAGGAAGCGCCGTAAATATATTCCTCATAAGCTGTCAATAATTCACTTTCAGTCATATAACCATCCCGATTTACGTCGAAACCATCCTCGTCGGGGTCATAGTTTGAATCACTTGCATTCAAAGGGTTGAAGTTTTCACATTCAAATATGTAATCGAGTTGATTGAATCCACCCAGCTTTTCACACATGTGAGCTTCAAACCCATCCGGTAGTCCATCTCCATCTGTATCTGCAATCCTTGGGTCTAAGTACCATCTCTCGCCAGATTCATTGACAATTCCTGTCCTGCCTTTGGGAAAACTTGGGTCAGTGCAGTTTGCTGGATAAGGCCAGCAATATTCTTCAGTCGCATTTAGGCCATCTAAGTCGATATCAATGAAAGCATCTTCAGCAACGCTTTTGTTTAGACCTTTCATGTAAACTGGACGATTATCTGAAGTGGTGAAATTTACCCAACCACTGTATAAATCTTCATAAATATCGGGAATTTTATCACCATCTCTGTCAGAGTTTGGTGGTGGGTTATCTCCCGTAGTAGAATTAGGGTCCGTTGTTCCTACGTTTGAAATTGCTGGTAATTGCGACACAAAAAATAATCCTGCAACAACCAATATTGTAAGCAGTAGTGTGGATTGAGAGCGTCGCAAGCAAATCACCTAACGATATTCCGGGACCGTTAATGGCCAATGCAACAAAACAGCCTTAATAGAGTGATGGAGCATTGTTCATACCTAATAATTACCCGATTAAATTAATTTACACTCCAAATCTTACATCCTGTGAGATTCTTTACCGTGGGTTCAAGTGCTTTACGCGCTACCATACCATAGTCGAATATGTCATTGTCGTTTACACATCTTGGCACGGGGAGTCGTGGCAACGCAACTTTGTTAGAATGTGGTGACATGAAATTGTTAATCGATCAAGGATTTAGTGGCAGAGAATTGGAAAAACGTCTAGCTAGAATGGAATTGAAAGTGAGTGACATAAATGCACTATTGATAACACACCACCATACTGATCACGGCAGTGGAGCCTCGCTTACACAACGCCGGTGGGATATCCCGGTCTTCTGCAACGACAGAACAGCAGCTGCTTTGAATTTGGATTTGGCTAAGGTAAAGATATTTGAAAACCTTGAAGCCTTAAATTTCGCAGATGATTTAGCACTGTTGCCGATTCCAGTACCACACAGTGGTGCAGACAATGTAGCCTTTATTGCAAGCCACAGAGGTGAGAGAGGTGCTGTGCTTACGGACTTGGGATCATGGACTGACGAATTGGTGAATCATGTATCTGGTTGCCAACATATCTCAGTAGAAGCGAATTATGATAACACTCGTTTATGGAATGGGCCTTATCCTATGAAATTAAAAGAAAGAATTTCAGGAAGAGGGGGACACTTATCCAATCACCAAACCGGAGAATTCCTATCCAAAGTAGTAAACCAAAATACAAGATCAGTAGTTCTCACGCACCTCTCGCAAAAAAATAACGCACCCCATTTGGCTGAATCAACAGTTCTATACCACATCGACGAAGTGTTTGAAGGAGATATCAGAGTATCACTACAGGATGGGCCAGAATTTACTCATCACATAGGCCAAGAGGAGCCAGAAAAAGTTCCCCGAGAAGGCATAACGCTGCGATGATGACCATCTTCGAGGTCACATTTGGTCAAACCATAAGAGGGAGAGTAGGTTTGCGATAGACGTGAGGTCTAGTTCCAAGTCCGATGATGTTCTCGCTGTAAGCGAGGTTATCGGTGTGGTTATGCTATTGGCTATGGTGATAACTATGATGGGAGGTGTATTTGTCTTTCTTACACCATACGTCAATGATTTCCAAGACAACACTGCATGGTCAAATGCAGATGGGATAGCCGAAAGATTAGACAACAGAATTGATGTAGTATCTGGAGAAAGAAATAACACAGGACTACGTACGACAATTTCAACAATTACTAGCTCTATATCACCACTACTCAACACTGAGGAGTGGACATTATC
>DAZU01000094.1:551-13543 GCA_002507425.1 Euryarchaeota archaeon UBA53 | reverse complement strand
GTCCCATTGTGGATACCCAAATCGAAATCAGTCGCAGTGAACGTTAAGACTACATCGATATTTTTGTTTTGAGAGATTTGCACGGAATACCAATCGGTGTTATCGGTTTGGTCGACACACCCCTGTATCGAAGAGTTTGGATCATTTCCTAACGGCTTAGCAGTGCCTGTAGTATTGCCCGCATCTCCTGCTGTACCGCCGTCGCTTTGAATCGCAGGACAGGGAGCTCTTCCAGAGGTAGAAGATGTGCTAATGCTGATAGGGCTCTCATCTAATTTCGATATATGGATGCCGTCATCAATAGAAATCCTATGTGTGGGTTCGACAACTTCAATAGATTCAAAATCGGGCTGTAGAGAGTCGATTTTACTGTCTATATTATCGCTTACTTCAGCAGAAATTAACGGGGTTAAAGACACAGTAATCATTAATCCGGCAAGAAGGAGTGTGTGTACGCGCATGGCCCTCAACGATATTGGGACACACTGGTTCACTATCAAACTACGGTTCTCCCGTAGGTGGTCGTTTTTTAGGTCACAATAGGCGCAGAAGCATTAACATCATCTGAGACACCAGCGGAATATCTTTCGAAGTTTTTGTTAAACATGGTTGCTAACCTATTCGCAGTGGTATCGTATTGGTCCTTGCTCTCCCATACTTTTTCAGGAATTAGTAAATCTGATGGGACTCCGGGACATGATTTTGGAACTTCAAATCCGAACCTTTTGTCAATAACATATTCGACATCATCTAAATCACCATCCAATGCAGCATTTAGCATGGCCCGGGTAAATTTTAATTTCATACGTTTACCTATTCCAAAAGGCCCTCCTGACCATCCTGTGTTGATCAGCCAAGCATTCGACTTATGTTCAGCCATTTTATTTGAGAGTAAATCGGCATACACTCCTGGGTGCATGGGCATGAATGGTTCCCCAAAGCATGCGGAGAATGTCGCTTCAGGCTCAGTCACCCCAATCTCAGTTCCAGCAACTTTTGCAGTATATCCAGAAATGAAATGATAAGCTGCCTGCGAAGGAGTCAACTTGCTTATTGGGGGAAGCACACCAAAAGCATCACAGGTAAGGAAGATAACATTCTGGGGGTGACCTCCCTTACTATCCAATGTTCTGTTATTAATTGCTTCAATTGGGTAAGACCCTCTGGTGTTTTCGGTCTTAGAAGTATCGTTGAAATCGGGATCTCCATAACTATCTACTAATACGTTTTCAAGAATCGTTCCTTTTCTCTTGGTAGTAGAGTAAATCTCAGGCTCCTCTTCTTCGCTTAGGTTGATTAACTTAGCATAGCAACCGCCTTCGAAATTAAACACACCATTTGCTCCCCAGCCATGCTCATCATCGCCAATCAGGGCTCGCTTAGGGTCTGCAGAAAGTGTTGTTTTTCCAGTACCCGATAGCCCGAAAAATACTGCGGTATTTTCTCCGTTTGTGTTTGCTGAACAGTGCATTGGAAGAATTCCTTTTCTGGGTAGAATCAGATTCATCACTCCAAAAATTGATTTCTTGATTTCACCAGCATATTTAGTACCTCCAATGACCACTTCTCCACTCGAAAAGTTAACAATTACAAAACATTTTGAATTAAGATCATCATCATCAGCCTCAAATTCAGGTGCATGATAAATTGTAAATTCTGGGTTGTGGGATTCCAGTTGTTCAGCAGAAGGTCTAACAAACATGTTTCTTGCAAAGGCGCTATGCCAAGCAGACTGATTTATGACCCTAATTGACAAAGCCTCACTTTCTTCAGTACCGCAATAAAGATCCTGAACAAATAGTGTATCTTGCTTCGATAAGTAATCCAAGACCTGCTTTTTTAGTCTATTGAATGTGACATCATTGGTTGCAACATTCACGTTTCCCCAGTTAATATCATGCCGAGTGGAATCATCTTTTACAACGTATTTGTCGTTCGGAGAGCGTCCGGTCCTGTCTCCAGTCTCGGTAATCAACGCACCATGATTCGTAAAGAAACCTTCACCACGTTCGACAGCCATATCTACGAGGGTTTCAGAATTTAAGTTCCAGAAGACCATAGCTTCGCTTGAGATACCGCTTTGGGTCAAGTCCCCCGAAGGAGCACCCATACTGGTCGCCATGTCTCTCCCAACCGCGGTCCGTCTTTGTCCTTGTCGGTTCGGAAAATCAAAAAATATCTCTCAATCTATTCAATTAGAGTCTTGGGAGGGAGACATTCAAATCCGAATTGATAATTCAACAGCCATGGAGAAGGATAAAGATGATGATATTCTCTCCAAGCAGAAATTTGAAAAAGCATCGGGAGTAAATCTTGATAGTTTTTTTATTTCAGATAATAAATCTGATAGTTTAGAGACTGAAATTGAAGAAACTATTGTCGAAAAGGATGTTGCAATTGGCGAGGTAGCGGAAATTTTTTCACGTTCAAAATCAGATGGTGAAAGAGACCATAGTGGAAAGAAGGAAATCATGCCAGAGGTGGACTCAGTTACCGAATACGCAATTGAAGGCGAGAGAAGGATCCACTATGGACTTATGATTTCAATGGTCATAGTATGGTCAGGAATTGGTACTTTGTTGGGGACCTCACCGCTTTTGAGCCCATTATTTTCTGCAATTGGACTAGGGGCAATGGCGCTATTTGGGCTGTGGTTGGGTGAAATTTGGATACCAAAGAAAAGTATGCAAATTCTTGGGGTAACTTGGGTTATAATCTCGATGAAACTTCTCTATGGCCTTGTATTATCCATGTATTCTTGGAACTGGATAGGTCAAAGCGAACTCGGAATGGGATTACTCACGTTAGTTGGCGTGAATATAGGGATTGCTCAACATCATGACGAGGACGCAATTGCGACTCAAGCAACTTTGGTCCTGCTTGCAATAGGGTCCGCTGCCGGAGGACCTTATGGAGAGGAAGGTGTTGCTGTAATGATTGGCCTTGGAACATTGCTTCTCCATTCTTTGGCGTATCTAAGACAATCAGGAAATTTGGCATCACTAGGTATTGCAGCATCCTACCTTTGGATAGGGCTTCATTCAGTTAGTGACAATTGGGAGATATTTGGGATATATATAGAATCCTTCAACGATGAATTGTTATTGTTTTTACTAATGTTCGGCGTTACGGGAATTAACGCAGTAACAGCAACGAAATTCGCCTCAGCAGATAATTGGTTTTCGTCAGGATTCAAAGCCGTAGGCCTAGGCAAGCCAGGGCTGTGGTCTGTTTCAGTGGGATTGGGAATGATCGGTGCTTTACTAGCAATAGCCTCTAATAGGCTTGAAACCGGTTATGCTTTGGCCCAATTGATGCTATTACTATCAGCATTTGCACCTTCATATCTAGTTGTCAGGGGAGAAAGTTGGGCTAGATTGCAGCGTTACGTTTTATTGCCAGCTCCTATTTTGTTGAGCGTCTTGATTTTGATGACAAGAGAAATCATTGCAGTTCCAATCTCAGACCCATGGTCAATTTTTGCAATGGTCAGTGCAACTATTACAACAGTTGTAATTTTAAATCATCAACGGGCAGTATCCGATCAAGTTCTTTGGATTGGAGCAATTATCATTGTAATTTTAATCACTCTTCTGATAAAAGCCGACACAACGGAATATTCGAGGGTTTTGTTAATCTCGCAAGGCATTGTTTGGTTTGGGCTAGCTGGTTTAGCAATTCACAGAGATTCGCCATCACTTGCAGGAACGGCATCTCTAGCGCCTTGGTTGTGGTTGGCAATGTTTGCAAGCAATATTGAAAACCGCTTGATATCTATTGACGTAATTCCGATTTACATCTCTGAAATCGATATATCTGTTTACATGTTAGCTCTAATCTTAATACAGATTCCGTTGAACCTCAAATTAGGTGATAGTGGGGTAAATTTAGCAGGGCGATTGGTAGGAATGTCCGAATTAAGCGCTAGAATGCGTGATAGTGGTTTGATGCGATTGTGGAATATCAGTTTTCTAACAACTCTCTTAGCAATCATATTTATGATAAGCCCTGGAATAATCCCAGCCTATGGTGTTATTTCTGCGATGGGCGTTCTGATACTATCACATTCAGTTGCAATTCGAATAGACAGACACCAAGGCACACCGAGATTCATTTTGATATCATGGGCGATTTCTGCCTTAATAATCCAATGGAGATTTGGTTTTGGCGCTTTTTGGATAACATTCTTTGGAATTTCTTCAGTTATGATAGTTAATTGGTCACAAGCTAATTCGGATAAAAAGAACCGAGGAGAAACCCTCTCTCACCAAGCAATTCTTCCAGAGAAGCTGATTACAATTACGCTTGGTCTGATGGCTGTTATGCTGATGTTAATCGCTTTAGATGAGCCACTAACATCTACTCTTAGTTACAGTAGATTTTGGGAGAATGATGTCACAAACTTGCGTATTGGCTCCATTTCTGCGGTTGTCACAATGGCCGTGATATACTTACCCCGTGCTTCAAAGTTGGAAAAGCTCTTACCATCAGCAATCGCTTGTATTTTCATATTGACAATAATAGGTATCGCAGCCATTTCACTATCCGATAATATTACGGTATACCTCGCAGGGTTTGCGTTTGTAATTACAGGGGCTTGGTTAGCAGCCCAAGGGGAGATCCGTTCAAGACTTAAGCAGGTCTCAATTCGTGATGAGAGAATAGAGAAGTATATCTCAAAGAAGGAAGAACAGGAACTATCTGAGCAAGAATCAACATCAGATACTGGAATTAAGATGGTAAATGCTGAACTAATTGAGTTAGGCGAACTTCAGAAAAAACGTTCTAAGCGAAGATCATCCTCGGGCGAATATGACTTAATTGTTGGAGATATTCATCACAAACCAACCGTTGTGGTTTCGTTTATTGTAGTAACATTAGTCATGGGTATATTTGTAGCATGGAGTTTCAATGAATCGCTTCTTGCAATAACTATTGCTTCTTTCATTTCCGTTCTCCTAATTGGAATCGCACGCTGGAGAGCGGAACAAGTGAATCTGCAACTGCCGGATATCATGGGCATTGAATCTCCAGTAGCAATAACAATGGCAGGTCTAACATTAATTCAGGTTGCGGGTAGATTAGGAGATGGTAATGTCGAGGCGGAATCCCAATGGGAATCTTTGGTTTTGTTGTCTTCTTTGATTATATTATCATTGATATCTTTAATTGGTCGAAAGGATTTGGGTTTAAGGATACCATCAGTTCTTGAGGGAGTTTTGTTTTTGATTCTCTCATCAAGGATTCTTACCTCCTTGATGGGAGTTGATAAAATTCAGCACATACCTACCTCTTATGATTCTCTTTCTTGGGTTATTCCTGTTTGGTCATTTGAAGCATTTTTGATAATGTCTGTATTGTTGTTTGAATGGGTAGAAACTGAAAGAATAAAGCGCGGATTAGGCGACCACCGCGGTGCTGCCGGCAGAATATTCTGGGCTACAATCGTATTCGCCTCATCGTTTGGAATAGCGGGTGCTTTGGTTGCTACTTTCAGCCTAAAAAACGCGTTTAAATGGGCCCAACCAGCAGTTCCTATTGGAGTTGCAATATTCGTTCCGATCTGCTGGAGTGCTCTGGGAGATTGGCTAATAATTCTTGATGATACTACTGGGATTTTTATGATTGGAGTTGGCATTCTTGGGATTGTTGGAGCCGTATCATGCACATTCTTGGAAAAGGGGTTATGGATATCCTCCGGGTTGTGGATAGGCCACCTCTTGATTCCGACAGGAGCTTTCGGCCATTACCAACAAACCTCACCTCTACTTGTCGTTCTGCTCTTGGGAGTTGCAACAGTTTCATGGCTAATAGGAGTAGTAACACTCAGGCGTTCTTGGAGGGTAATAGGTGCGATTGACTTAATCTTGTCTTGGATAATTGCAGGAATTCTTGTGATATCAGGTGCTAATAATTTGATGATATTGATTATGCTTATGGCGACGGCGGTATTACTTGGTTTAGTAACATGGCTAGGACAGAAATATGAGCAGGAAATAGCTCAAACTTAGTCCAACAATTCACTTTTTAACAGAACTGAGATTTTATCAACAACTCTCTCTGCAATAGACTTATTTTTACCCGGAGCAACTCTAAGCGATATATTTGTTTTAGCCTGAGTACCAGAATTTCTCACGCCTATCGATATGCCTGGACTTTCCAACAACATCAAGTTTGGTTCGCCTTCAATACTTGACCGATGTATCCCACTTATTCCATAATTGGCAATTTCTTCCACTTTGTCAGCTAGATCATTTTTTCCAGTCCATCTTGAACGTATGGAAGGGGCGATTGCTATTCTTTTTTTGAATCCCTTAGGCAATGTGGCTGACCTCTCTTCACATGAAATTGCACATAAAACTGCAAGCAAGCTTGCAACGCCGTCACCAACAAGAGTTCTCGCCCCATTTGCTGTTGGTGCAGACAAAACTAAATGACCTGAATCTTCAATTCCCATAACTTGGGCTGTCTTGTCTTTGAGAGCATTTGTTAACCATCTGTCTCCAACAGCAGTTTCCGTGAAAGAAACATTGCATGAAAGCTTGTCTAGTGAGGATTTCAAGGATAAATCCGACTCTATACTAGCCGCTAAATGCCATTCCCCACTAGCTGATCTTAGTATGTGGCTCGCCATTTCATCCCCATCTACTACCCTGCACCCATTCGATGTAGATTCTATGAGAAGACACCTATCTCCATCACCATCTAAGGCGGCAGCAATTATTATTCCAGGCGCGGTTCTTTTTAGTGAATTTATCAAAATATGTGAATCCTCTTCAGCTTCCTCCCAGGTCCACCTATCCGTTGGCTTCAACTCTCCAGCACCGCAATTATGATTCAATGCTTTTGCATTTTTTGAAACTTCTTTAGCCCTAATACCTATTTTACCGAGAAATGTTGAGAGCCATTGGTAGGCAGCACCCTTTGAGCAATCAATTAGAATGTCAGCTGGTTTAGGGTAAGCAAATAATTTGACAAATTCTCGAAATCTTTTATTTAACAAATTTTGATGAGCGGAGTTGGCATCAAAAAATTTTACAGGACTTGGCCTTTGATCCGATTTTGGGTTGTGGTTGTTTTCGTTCTGGTTAATCATTTCAAGAATTATATCACAAATCTCGTTTTCAAAATCAGGATATGTTTTGTACCCATTAGAATCGAAAACCTTGATTCCAGAATCAGAGACTGGATTGTGGCTAGCCGTAATCATGCAACCGAAATCAGAATCTGTTTCTAGTAGAGCGTTTTGCAAAGCTGGTGTTGCACACAAGCCAGCATGAATAATATCACAACCTCTCTCCTGCAAACCATTAGTTAGTGCATCAACTAACTCTGGATTAGATGGACGATCATCCCATCCTACAATCACCTTTGAACCAACACCACTAACTCTTCCTAATGCCAAACCAATTAGTTTCATAAAACGGCTACAGAGTTTTCTTTCTTGAGTTAGCAGATTTAAAGCCTCTTCGTTGGAATTTGGCGACTTACAGATTTCTCCGCGAATTCCGTCTGTTCCGAAAATCATGAAATCACCCAATTTTTGAATTGGGCCCATACACTCCTGTAACAGTAGTGTTCGGCATTACATTGCAATTAGCTCCCAAAACCACACCAGGGTTTGTTACAGCATTGCAACCTAGCTGTGAGTTCTCTCCAATAATTGCACCGAACTTCCTTAGTCCAGTTGGGACTCTAGAGCCTTCGATGATAGTGTGTACCTCGCCCCCATCGTTTCTTAGGTTTGAAAGTTTCACGCCAGCTCCTAAATTCACATTTGGTCCCAAAATCGAATCTCCCACATAATTAAAATGAGGTGCCTTTGAATTAGGTAGAAGAATACTATGCTTGACTTCACTAGCATGACCTACCAAAGCAGAATCACAGATCCACGAATATTCACGAACGTATGCTCCATGTCGAATCTCAGCATCTGGCCCTATGTATGCGGGCCCAATGATATGAACACTCGGTCCAATCTTAGCTGAGTCTGATATGAATACCCGTCCCTTGGATGAGTCTATGCTTACATCATTTCTTTCGTTGCTTCCAATATTATTCAGTAGGCTGTCCAATTGTGATTTCAAATCCATCAGGGCGTTCCAAACATTGCCTTCTGTAAACTGAGGTATATTTCTTGAACTTGGGTCAAGAGATGGCCATAGTTCTGCCCAAGTTGGTCCTGCCATTACCACTACCCAGATGTAGGAATGATTTGACCTTTTCACGCAACACTGTAAATTCTCTTCCCAGTTGAACTGTCTAGAGTAAACATTACTGCATTCTTGAGATATCTGGGAATAAAGAATCCAACTTTTCGGGAGGTTAATCCATGATTTCTCATACGTTTCGTATTTGATAAATAATCAACTATGTCTGCGGCCGAGCAGCCAGGGTTCCTTGAGATATATTCAATAATCTCAAATTTTAATCTCTCTAATCTAGCGACTTTCTGCGACCCTCTTCCAGTCATGATATTATATCGACTTGTTGAGTATTTTTCTACACACTAGGGATGTCCAAGGGTGCCCAATAGATAATGGTAAATCAAACATATGAATCTAAATCAAAGATAGGTAAGAATCTGGTCCCATTTGAACGAGGATCCTCTACGGAATAGGTTCTCATGGAATTCAGTTTGAGGGTGATGTCTACATTTCACAATCCTTCCTCGGTGATTGTAACACCCTTGCCTTGTGTTGATAGGGACAATAAGCGATGATAGATCAATTGCAGGCCCATTTGCACTGGGCATATTGCAATTGATACTCTCTTCATCGCCATCCCATGAAACATCCTCTATTCTAGGTGCCATGATCATCATATCATTTTCTAACCTTACCGTGCCTTCAGCGAGTCGTTTTGGTGCCCAAGTACTAGGATTATTATTGTCTAACCAGCTTACCATTTTTTTCATTTCAGATAAGTCAACTAATGTAATAAAACTAGATTCCCACCATCCAATTGACCTTGCTATGGTAATATGATGGATTCCAGGAGTAATTTCTCTGGAATCAAGATTATCCGCATATGTTCTGCAAATATTTTCAAGTCGGACTGGTATAATTGGCATGCTCCCCACCATGATATCGCACAATCTGTATGGGTTAGCCAATTCTCCTGCAATTAGCATGGGCTTACTGTTGCTGAAATCCATGATTTCTCTCAAGAACTTACCATTATTCAGTCTAAACCCTCCAATATATTCTCTAAGACCTTCCAGATCTATGCTAGCGCCTTTTGGCATATCAGGAAAATCCAATTCAAGAATTTCACTATTTGTAAAAAGAATAGGGCCTTTAGGTAATGGTAAAGGAGAGTTACTTGGAGGATTCGGCCAAAGACGGGGCGAAGAGGACATACTTCTGCGTTGGAGCGTGAGTTGTTGAAATTTGCTCAAAGTACAAATTTTACAAAATGTCCGACACGATAAAAATTTGACACAAGACGATATTTTATCTTGAAGCTTTGTAATTGGAAAATTGTCTAATTCAACAGTTGGCATAAGCGCTACCTCTTTGCAAAACCGATCCAATCAATAATTCCGAACCTTCAATGACATGAAGACACTCGGAGGTAATATGGCCATTCCCAAAGACGTGATGGAAAGGTTAGCAAAAATGGAAGGCTATGACCTAATGTTGGAAATGGATTCAGCGAGTAGAAAATATAACATCGGATTATCAGAAATTGAGTCACTGATAGAGGCATACAAGTCAGGGGATACATCAATGTTTAATGCCGACACAAATAACGTAAATTTCAGCCCGGTATCGAGTAAAGAGCTGGTAGACTTGGACCTAGCAAAGCCACTTAATTCAGCTCCGAAGTATATCGATAATCCCGACCAATTTAGAATGAAATACAATCCATCTGAGGAAGGAATAAGCAATCAATCTAAGGTTAATCAAGCTATTCTGTGCCCGGCCTGCTCCGCACCACTAGGAATTCCAGATGTAAGGCCAATCAAGGTAATATGTCCTCAGTGTATGCACGAGGCTGTGTTTTACTCTTAGCTAAATTCCCCAATAACGCTCTGCCTGTGCTTGCCTTGCCTGCACTGCTCTTACAATTGTTGAAGTAACCCAAAGAACGGCAATCCACATCAGCGGCTCTAGCATATCTTCCCAAATACGGCTGACAGTAAACTCGTAACTTTTCCCAGTCAAAACCTCTTCAGCAATACTTAATCCCTGGTTAAGGAATGAATACACGACCATTCCAAAAACGCTCAAAACGACCAACCTTCCAGAAAATGAACCTTTCTTCAGGCGAAGCAACATAAAACCTGCTGTTGAGGTGAGAAACGCAATTACAATCCATGCGAGGGCCGCATGCACAACTCCAATCCAAACAACAGAGTAGTTTGATGTAGGCGCTGCATCAATGTAAGAGTCATACCCAGTTGCAACAGCGAAAATAGCACTGAAAACGGTGGCTGTCCACAACAAGGATGAGAACATTGCAGCATCAGCATTCTCTCGCATTTCCTGCGCCACCCTTCCGACCGTTGCCTCAAGTCCCAATCCCTTGGAGAGAATGAACAACCCGAATACCAGAGGAAGCGACCCTATCACCACACCGCCAAGTGCATTTGGCAACATGACTCCTAAGCCAAAAATAGCCATAATTGCTCCAAGTGGAACTAGCATTTTTGCTCTCCACTTTGGATCCTCAAGGGCTTTAACAATGTAGTAATAAGTGCCTTCAATTCCCTTAGACTGCTTTACTATTATTTTCTCTACATGGTCAATTCTGACCTGACTTTGAATAATTGGCAAAACGGCCTCATCTTCCGCACCATCTGTGACTAGGATTGCCTGGTCAGGTTGAAACTCTGTAACGACTTCTTCTAACTGAGCAGCAATTGCTCTGTCGGATCTAACGCCCACTTTTTCATCCCCGGTTAAAATTGCAATTTCAACCTCATCACTTTCACTCCCACTTTCCGCGAGGTTGTCGTGTTGGTGAAGTGCGCCAAGAATAGCATTTGTATCACTCTCTTCAGGATCTGCGATACCAAGCCTCAATGCAGCAGTAAGAACGGGTTTTCTTCCTACAACTGGGCCTCTTATCGCTGTTTTTATACCAAGATCGTTATCTCTATCAACTGTCAAAACAAGTGTCCTTGTCATCGCCTCCCACCCCCGGCTTTGTTAACGCTGACGCGCTTCCTATTCATCAAGCATCGCCTGTCTTGGTTACTCCTAACTTAGCTTCCACATCTTGCTGTTGCTTTCTTCTACGCTGTTTTGCTCTGATATATTTCAGAGGGTGATCCATCCAGGATTGATCACAAAGTCTGTCATCTCCCGGCTTTACCCCACAGTTGTGATTAATTTTCAACTTCGAGCACCCAGATGGCGTATATTCTCTATCATAGAGGTGACTGACTTGGTAAGTTGTAGTGCCTTCGTCGAAATCTGGCGCTGTTCTAAAAAAGTCCACAGTTGTTTCAATAGGTAATCCAAGGCACCGAGACATAGAACCAAGGAAAACCCTACCAAAGTGGTTTAGGTTAACTCCCTCGGCTAATTCCGATACAGCCTTTGTCATACAAGGAGGCCAGAAATCTTCACCCGCACCGATTAGTGCTATTGTTTCTGCCGTTTTACTTGCAACAAGACCTCTTACCATGCCAACAGGCTCAGAGAGTCTTATTAACAGACTAGAGTCCATTTTTTCCATCTTTGCAACTGCGTCGTTTTTGATTTCTTGCTTCATTCTTTCTCTTAACAATCTAGCGACTTTTCTTTTGGAAGGATATTTTTCCCCTTCATCATAAAGAGTAACCCAACCTCCACTTATGTCGCAGTTTGGTAATCTCCAGCGTGAACCCGTGATCCCAGTACATAGCTCGGTAAAATCGGCTAAGCCAATTTTCCAGACACCTTCAACACATTCCACTTCACTAAGATATACCTGAGCAATAGTCGCTAAATTTGGGTCGTTTTCCAGTATTTGCTGGGCCCTCTCTGCTTCTGCTTGAGCCCATCTAGAGATTAATCGTTCATCTTCACTCGCCCCTACCACTAATCGTGCATAGTAGAACGAAAAGGCTTCGAGTATTCTCCCTTCTTCAGTGTGTATATCTCCAATGGAAGCAATACCTACACCATCTTTGCTATCAACAGAATCAACAAGTCTAGAGCGAGCTCTGATTCTTGCCCTTTCCATCATTCCTCCTTCCAGCAGTTCATCAAGATCTATCCCATGTCTAGAAGCCATTTGTGCAATCCAAGCCTTAGCTTGAGGCAGGAATGGATACCTTGCCAGTGTGACCTCATCTGAGAGGTCAGGAATGGTAAGAGGTTTTGGCACGTAGGGCCTCTATTGCTCGAAGCATTTGAACCCTCGCTTTCATTTGGGGATATTTGTTGGGTAGTTTGATGCAACCAGTAGATTTGAGTTTGGTTAGCATCCAAGATGAGATACGCGATTACTTTGGTTGGTCAATTGAGGATGATTACAGTAGCGCTCTACAACTAGTTGCCAAGTGTAAAAATCCTCACCCTAATATTAATTTTAAGGGTAAGGTAACAGTGGTCGGAGCAGCAGCTCCTGAAAATCTTGTTTTGTCAAATCCAACAGTCGTGGCTGATGGGGCAATCGGTGCGATTGAAGACTATTCGAAAGTGATGCTTATTGTAACAGATGGGGATGGCTCTCCGTATATTGAAAAGGCCCTGAATAAAGGGATACCAATTTGCTTACACGCACATGGAGACAATCATTCGTCGTGGAATAGGATATTATCTCTAATCGATCAAAACCAAGAGGTGTTGATGACTCATCAAACTCCGTATAAGATAGATGGCATGCATAATCCGGGAGGCTTTACAGACGGAGATCGAGCAGTTTGCGTTGCTTTGGCATTAGGAGCGGACGAAGTTGAGTTGGTCGGATTTACAACAAAACAGGTCGGGCATTGGTCCGGAGTAACTAACAAAAATCGAAAACTAATCAAGTTACAATGGATGAATAAGGTGCTA
>DAZU01000094.1:0-154 GCA_002507425.1 Euryarchaeota archaeon UBA53 | reverse complement strand
TTGTCATAAACACTGGGTGGTATAACCTTAGCCAGCAAAGTGTCAGCCAAGAGATTAACCGGCCAGGCGCAGATTTTGCAGAAATCAGAGAGGCCAAGATTGGCGGAATAATTGGCGATGAAGCAGATTTTGAGATCAAACACTGCTTCGAGTC
>DAZU01000013.1 GCA_002507425.1 Euryarchaeota archaeon UBA53 | reverse complement strand
AGATTATGGAGAGGAAAATGGCAGGATATGCTAAATCAAAACCTCGACAAAATCGATTTGAATACGCTTTTGGCTTCTCCACCAGAACGCTCAACTAATCTTCTGACAATCAACTCTGGCGTTGATCTTGCTAGGTAGTTTCTTCTTGGAGTTCTGTCAACAATTAATTCAAGATCCTCATCAAGCCCCCTTGCTTCTATTCCATCTGTTCTTAGATCTTTACCTGCAGCATCTATGATTGCTGGGGCAAGATGTGTTACTAAAAGCATGCAAGTAGAATCGTGAGATTCGGCTGCTTCTAACATGCCAGCAATAATTCTAGCACCTGCTCCCGGTTCGGTTATTGCTTCTAATTCATCAGCCAATATCAACTTTGAATCATTGTTTGAAACAACTTCAGCTAATTGTAGAAGTGTTTGCTCGAGTGCTCCTGCAGATTGTGTACCTCCTGCTTTTGCAAGTACGTGAATAGACTCAATACGGCCCACTTTAGCAGATTGGGCGGGAACTGGTAATCCCATGTGTGCTAAGATTGTGCAATGTGCTAACAATTCCAGCATTGTTGTTTTTCCACCACTGTTTGCACCTGTCAGTAAAGCCACTGATTGGTTGTCATCTTTACCAGCACATTCTCCCATTCCGTAGTCTACCGGATCAGCAACACCATCAATAAGCAAATGTCTACCCGATTTTACTGAAATTCCATGATCACAAATTACTGGCATAACCGCTCCGACAGAATTTGCCCATCTTCCTATGGTTAACCATTGGTCTAGTTCAATCAGTTTTCGCAACGATTCCTCACATCTCTTTTTTAGTGGAGCAAGCCTTCTCGCCAATGATATTAGTCTATCAGATTGGGTTGTTTTGTATAATTCTTCTAGTTGTGAATCTATGCCATCCAAGACATTTCTGTCAACCTTTGTTGGCCATTCACTTTTGAAAACATTTCTTGGGCATCTCACACCTGCTTCGCCTAACAACTTAGCAATCTCATCGGTCGCAGACTCTATTGCCTGTTCAATAGAATCACTAGTTTGCTGGGCAAGTTTCCTTTGAAGCGAAGCGGCATCGGCAAGAGCTTCTAACATATCTGAACCCGATAAATCCAATTTAACATTCTTCATTGCTTCGTCGACTTCTTCATGAATTTTTTTCTCCAACCCCTTTGCTGTTGGCCACAATTTATCCCTTACTTCTGCTATTTTTTCAGCATCCGCCTCGTTTGCCATTTCATCCAGTAAATCTCTAAGTTGAGGCATCCTGATATCATCAAAGTGTTTAGCAAAACCTTCTCCTTTAGGTAGGGTGGTGAGTAACTCTATTGACTCCTTGTTGTGTTCAAACCAGCCTACGCACTTCTCGGGTAGTATAAGGTCAAGGTTTGTTGTTTCGGATACGACTAACCAACCGTCAGGCGTTTGACTTGGGCCATTTTCTCCAACCCATGTAACCGATTTGAAAACCTTGTAATCTTTCCATGTTTCTTGTTCTGAAGGCGTTAGAACTCTACAAAATCTCTTCAAATCATTAATTGGATTCTTTGATACGACAACCCTGTCATAGTTTTTGTCAACTTCGCTTGGTATCCTCAAGCCTTTGATTACAATATCGCAGGCCATTGCTTCACGTATCAATCCTCTTCTATGCTCTATGTTCCTGATTGGCATCAAATTTTTGAGACGAGATTTAGTTGCAGTGTTAACAGCGTAAGAAGAAATCGATGCTAACAACTCCTTGTGTAATCTAACCGCTTCTTGTGTTGCAAGAAATCCGTCCATTCCGCTCATAGATCTAGCCAAATTGTCTGCTCGCTTGAGCGAGACACCTTCGACTTGGGCAATAATTTCTGTTTGACCATCTTCCAGTAACTGTAGAACCTTGTCTTCACTACCAAAGTGGTCTGTAAGTTTTCTAGCCAATCCCGCTCCAACACCTGGCATAGATTTCAGAACCATAATGAAGATTGATTGTCAAGGGTTTTTGAATATGAGGGTTAAACCTAATGCATGTTGGAGGTTTGAGTCACACTTCAATAAACTGGCATTTCAACTTCAACTGCAAACAATGGATCTGGGTCAGTAGAATCATGATAAGCAACTACGACTCCTCCATCATTGAGTATCCCTAAAGATGCAAAGTCAAACCGTATGTCATTCCCTGCTCCACTTGTAGAATCTAAGTCTCCTTGTCCTATATACGTCAAGGTATCAGGCGACATAGATTGTGAATATTCCCTTACGTGATAAACAACATCTACATCGGGACCCTCAGCAGATTGGTATCTAACATTAAGAACGAACAGGTCTAGTGCTCCATTAGCTTGGAATTCCCACTCTTCAATAGCTGCCCAGTTCTCATCACTGTAATTTTCAGTAGACCAAGTCGACCCTCCATCGTATGATAGATGGTGAGTAAATGTAGTGCCAGCAATACTAACGCAGTGGATTGCCGACGTAGAGTCAATTTGACAATATTCACTCGGGAATATGGCGTTGTGCTTGTTCCAATTTAGTGATGTATCTAGGAATGCAGAGGTTCCATCACTGAAATATTGCGGGAAATACAAACCACCCGTTGGAACAGGGAAAGCTCTCATTTCTTTGTGTGGTTTATTTACATCATAATATTCGGGCAAATCAGAAAAATTTAGATCTAACTCAACAGAGTCTTGGTTACTAGTCCTCCCTGCGAATTGGAAGTTGTAGTAGTTGAGACCATCTACGCTAATTTGTCCACCCGCATTTTGGGTTTGATGCCAGAAATTAGAGACCACTAGACTTGCCCATTCTCCACTTCCAATATTTGATGATATTGGACCTACGACCTCCACCTGCCAAGAGCGGTCATAGAACGGTTCAGTCATTCGATTGTAACACCATGTCCACTCGTCTTCGGATTGATCATACAGGATAGCATAGAACTTGTCTAATTTACCATCGGCACCAATGTAAGGGAACCAAGACATTGAAATTATGTCTCCATTTGTAGCTTGCACTATGCTTCCTTCTCCAAGCCCCTCTTGTCCTGGGTTAGTTGGAACTGGTGTTCTACACATAGGGTCGGTGAATACTCCGGGGACATAAGTATCCCATTCATGACCTCTATCGTGAGACCAAACGGGATATTCGCCTCCGATGTTGAGAATAGTTCCTTCGATAGACGTAGCAATGTAGTGTTCACAACAATTACCACCGTAATTTTTGTCGAAGACTGCCCACGTGGTCATTGTACTTTCATTGAGATTCAAGTCAATTGTTGTAAATTCCCAAGGTGATATCGCAGGAATGGTGTCAATCAGAACATAGTCATTCCAGATTGGAGTCTGGTCATCGTCTTGCAACAATTCATTATCACCATCGCCAAAACAACCGGCAAGCATAGTTAACAGTGCAATAAAAATAGCAAATCTTACTTTCAATTTAAGCCCTCCTCACAGTATACCATATTGTAGATCCGTCTACTTCAAAATAGTCTCCTTCACCGGATGAAAGATTGAAATTTGCGCTCTTGGCTCTAGTCTCATTCAAGATCCAGGCCTTATCTTCATCAAATAATTCAGGTGCGTCTTTCATCCAAATTTCTAAAATAATTGAGTCTTCAATTTCTAGATTCATGTCCTTTCTTGTGGATTGTATTCTCCTAGTGATATCTCTAGCAAGACCTTTAGACAATAATTCTGGTGTGTCTATCATATCCAAAACCAATGACACTGAGTTGTCGGCCATTTGCACTGTTTGTGCAGCGTATCCTTCTCTTTCTACTCTGCGTAGTTCTACATCCTCGTCAGATATTTCATATCCTGCAATAACAAGATTGCCAGATTTTATGCTGGCAAGCAGAGATTCGCTGTCACCAGATTGTATCCCATCTAGGACCTTTGGTAAATCTTGTCTGCATTTAGCTCCCAGTGTTCTTCGATTAGGTAAGACCTCAATCTTTTGAAATCTGTCCAAGTCTTCTTCCAATGAAATAGTTTCAACGTTTAATTCTTCAGCTAGAATATCATGGAAATCAGATAAGTCTGGTCCACTTACAATCCACCCTTCAGCACAGGGTAACCTTTGCCTTCTGTCAGATTCGACTCTGATTTTTCTTCCTGTCTCCGCTAATTCTCTGACAAGTTCCATGGTATGTATTAGCTCATTGTCGATTAGTCCAATATCTGGCCAGTCTGCTAAATGAACAGAATCACCAGTCAGATTCCTGTGAATCGAGTCTGACATAAATGGTGACACAGGGGCTATCAGTCTGCAAATCGTTACAAGCACTTCGTGTAGAGTGTGCTGACAAGCCAGTTTATCATTGCTATCTGCCTCATCCCAAAGCCTTCTTCTTGACCTTCTTACATACCAATTTGATACATCATTTACCACAAATTCCTCTATGTCTCTACATGCTTTGTGGAAGTCCCAATTTTCGAATTGTTCAGATGTTGACTGTGTAACCTGAGCCAAACGAGAGAGAATCCACTTATCGAGCGGGGTCTTGTTACCTGCTTTGGATGATTCTGGGTCGAATCCATCCAGTGAAGCATAATCGGCATGGAAACGATGCACATTCCACAAAGTCAGAAACATTTTTCCATATGTCTCTCGAACTCCGTTGGGGTCAAATTTCAATGGATTCCATGGTGCGCCAGCAGTGACCATATACCACCTTGTAGCATCAGCACCCTCTCGATTGAAGTGGTCCCATGGGTCGACAATGTTCCCTTTTGACTTGGACATTTTTTTACCCTCAGCGTCTAAAATCAGTCCCAAAGAGAGGCAGCTTTTGTAACAAATAGAATCGAAAACAGTCGTGCTAACTGCGAGTAATGTGTAGAACCACCCTCTGGTTTGATCGACCCCTTCACAGATGTAATCAACAGGGTAATTATTCTCAAATTTCCCCTCTTCTCCAAAGGGGTGATGCCATTGTGCAAACGGTGCACATCCCGAATCAAACCAGCAATCCATTACGAATGGTTCCCTGATCATGTCACCTTCGCAAGTTGGGCAATTTAGCACAGTTTGATCTACGTAGGGCCGATGCAGATCTTGGGCAACAGTTGTTCCTTCTTTTGCCATAGAATTCATTTCTTCAACCGATCCAACGCAATGTTGTAGACCGCATTGGGAACAAATCCAGACTGGAAGAGGAGTCCCCCAGTATCTTTCTCTACTAATTGCCCAATCTTTGACATTCCTTAACCATTCACCAAATCTCTTTTCTCCAACCCAGTCAGGAGCCCATTCAACTTGAGAATTGAATTTCAACAACTGATCTTTGACAGCGGTCATTTTAACAAACCAGGAATCCATTGCGTAGTATAGAAGAGGGTGGCCTGTTCTCCAACAGTGTGGATAATCGTGGAGATACATTTTTTCTCTGTATAGCAGATCTCCATTATGGAGTAATTCAATTATCTTGTCATCACAATCTTTCACATATTTCCCATCAAGTTCACTATGGGTTCCTTCTAGGAAACTACCATCAATTCCTACTGTATGTTGGGCTGGTAGTCCAACTTCCATACCTAAATTGTAATCATCCTCACCATACATTACAGCTGTGTGAACTACTCCAGTTCCATCAGTTGTTGTAACCCAGTCAGCGCCAATGACGGTCCAACCAGTCTCGGAATCTCCCTTTTCTACGGCTTTAGGGAACAATGGTTCATATGACTTGCCGATTAATTCTCGACCATGAAAAGTGTCTATAACCTCGCAATGATGTCTAATCACCTCTTTGAATAAATCCTTAGCAAGAATAAGTTCTTCTCCAACAACAGCCCCACCATGTCCTTCCCATTTTTCGGGTTCTTTCATGACTTTGACTCTGATATATTCAACATCGGGGCCCACAGCCAAACCAACATTTCCAGGTAGGGTCCAAGGAGTTGTTGTCCAAGCTAAGATTGATGCGTCGGTATCTTTGAGCTTAAACTTGACATAAACAGATGGTTCTTCGACTTCTTTGTATCCTAGAGCAACTTCGTGACTTGAGTAAGATGTTCCTGTTTGGGGGCAGTATGGTAGAACTTTGTATCCCCTGTAAAGTAAGCCCTTATCAAACATTTTTTTCAGCGCCCACCAGCATGATTCGATATACTCATTGTGAAGTGTAACATACGGGTCATCTAAGTCACACCAGTATGCCATTCTTTCAGTCATTTCTCGCCATGCTGCTTCGTAAGTCCAGACAGATTCTCTACATTCTTTGTTGAATTTTTCCATTCCAAATTCTTCAATGGCTTCGTTGCTCATTAGATCAAGTCGTTTTTGAACTTCGATTTCAACAGGCAGCCCGTGTGTATCCCATCCTCCTTTTCTCTCAACAAAGTTTCCCTGCATGGTTTTCCATCTGCATACAAGGTCTTTGTAGGTGCGAGCGACTACGTGATGTATCCCTGGTTTTCCGTTTGCGGTTGGAGGTCCTTCAAGAAAAATAAATGGTTCACCAGTTCTTCTATTTTCAACTGTTTTTTGAAATAGATTTTCGTTGCTCCACAGCGAAAGTAGTTGATTCTCCAAAGCAACTGAATCGAGTTCAACAGTTGTTTTAGGTGTCGCCATAGCATTCCCAAGCAGCAACATGTCTTCAAACAGTCGTTTGAAAATATTGCTATAATATATCAAAAAAGATAACCACGTTTGATGTTTTAGTTGGGTTGCTTTGAATTACATTGAGTTTATACACTGCATGCATGGCGAGCATAAGTATTGGTGGAAAGGCGTGGGCGCTGGCCGCTCTATTCCTATTATCAGGCTCGCTATCACAATTTTATCAAAGCGATATTGCATTTCTAGAAACTGATAACCTTGAAAAAAAACCGTCAGATGAGTCCAATTCTACGACTGTGATAATTCCTAATGCAGAATCTGTCGGAGTTGGTCCAAGTTTGGAAATGCCTAGTAATCACGCTCTTCAAAGTGTATCATTTTCGGTTGAGCCTGGAAACGGATACAGGCATACAGGTTTTGAGTGGTCTGATTGGAGTCTTCCTGGGTTCCAATCCCTAGGTCTCATTGAGGAAAGTGATGGTGCACTAATCCTTGGATTTCAGGGCATAAACTATGATTTTGATAATGGAACAGAGGGTTGGACTTCATCCAATTCAAATTATGCACAGCACAATACTGCTTCAACATGTGGTATGAGTGGTAATACTGGTGCTAGTTGGTGGACAAGGGGTGGTTCAGTAACAGTCACAAGTCCTGTTGTGAATATTGCAGGTTACCAGGGATTATCACTAAATGCTTGGGTAAGGCAAGGGAATTATGGTTGTGGAGAGGAACCCGATACGAATGAAGATTTCTATCTCGAATACAAAAATACAAACAATGGATGGTCTCAAATCCAGTATCTTCAAGGTTCTACTTCAGGCGGTTCAGTAACTAACGTGAATTACAATCTACCAGCAAATGCATACCACTCTGATTTTCAGATAAGGGCACGACAAACTTCAGGATCAGGGACTAGTTATGACTACTGGTTCTTTGACAACATAATAGTTCCTGGAACTACAGGAGCTACACTGACCACTAGGTCGTTTGGTTGGGCCAGTGGTTCTGATGAATCAATGGATGAGGGAGAATATCCTCCTATTTACATAGATGCCCTTATTCCAGATGGTGCATATCTGAACTGGACTGTTATGGATTCTGATACTGGGTCCGCCATACCAGGTCTAGTCAACCGAACCGGAAAGTTGGTAGATTTGTCATCTGTTAACTGGAAGATACACGATTCTCTAAAGTTGGAATTAGAGTTTAGCTCAAACGTTCAAGGAGAATCACCGAGGCTGTATGGAATATCTGGAGGAGGTAAAATTCATGATGCATTACAAACCAATCCAATCGAAAATGGTTGGACAATGAAAGATGCAAGTTGGAGCCAAGATTTAGGAGAGTTATACGGAACTGCAAATTCAATAGTAACTTCTCCGATCTTCGATATAGATATGCCTTTTAATGCGTTTAAATTGGATAAAATGTATGACTCTAATTTGTCAATAATGTCATCAGTAGATTTTGGTGATTGGACCGTAGTCGATTTGTCTCAAGAGATAAATCAATTAGAAAATGCATCATCATCAATACAGTTCCAGTTTAGTGGGCTAAGTCCTTGGGTAATATCGGAATTTGGAATTGAATTATTTCCCAGTGTAGCAATAATGTCGCCAAGAATGGATATTGATAGCGACGGAATCTACGAATGGTCTGCAACAGGAAACGGCATAGGTAACTGGGGGAACCAGGATGTATTTTTGGACGGTAATGAATCAATTACCTTTGATGTAGGCCTAAATCCTACATCTTGGCACAATATTCTCATTCCTCGGGAAGCAACCTCCTTTGAAGTCTCTGTTGATAATGTAGGAACTATTGGATTAGGAGTTCAAACATTAGCACTTTGGATCGGAAACAGCATAGTTTCTCAGACAGGAGGAAATGGATTCGCCGATGGACTTAGATTAAGTCTAAATGAGTCTGAATTAGATGATTTAAATTTCTTGAGTTCCAGTGGGCCAGTCACCTATAATACAGGGGGAAGTGAGTTCATTGTGGGAAAAATTGAGACTATCACAGATGCAGGAAAGTATAGGCTGGGAGGATTAACAATATCCTATCAGGCTGGTGAATTAGTAACCTCAACAGCAGTTGATGAACAAGTTTTAGCGATGAATAGAGCAAGAATGGAAAGCAGTAAATCTACAAGTTTACCTCTAACATTCTCAGCTTCTAGCCAGTGTGAATTAGATGTCGAGATAAAATCCTATACCACCTCAGGTCATGTGTCTATGCAAGGATTGTCTTGGAAAAATTACAGCGAGACCCTTACACCATCTAATCTGTGGCGAGAATTAACAACTGAGGCCCAAGTTCACCATTCATCACCACATAGACTCATCCTGAATATGTATAGCGATAATCATGTAGCAATGTGGTTTATTCCATTACAGGGAGGTAATATAATCTCTACTGGTTCAGATGATTCGTTAATATTTGGGCCAGATACAATAAATAATGTCACAGGAAATGTCCATCAAATAAAACATAAATTTAGGCTTGCTCAAAACTTTGAAGATCAAAGTTACCTTCGAATAGAGTCAAGAATTCAATTGGCAAGTGGGGTTGTCTCTATGCCCCTTATTGAAGTTTGGAATACCGATGCCACTAATAATGATTTGATAATACAGTCTATGTCAATCTTATCAGATAGAGGTATCGTTCCTGAAACCGATAATTACCTCATGGCTTCTGATTCACTTAGGTTTGATATTGATATTGGTTTTGAAAAAGGTGACCAAACCGAGAAACCTTATCCAGGGGAATATCTTGTTGAATTGCTACAGAATGGGATTGTAGTCGCCAACTCTAGCAATATCCAGAACCCGACATGGGTAGTGAATGCCACAACACCATTTACTAGCGGAAACGTAAATTATTCTGCTCGAGTGATACCTTTAGCAGGAGGAGACTTGGGCGAGCCTAGTGAGATTAGTCGTGAGTTTGTAATAGATCCACTTTCACCAGTAGTCATTGGGGCAAATATTAGGCATTATGACCACAGAGTTTCCTCTTCATCTCAAGAAATTGTCATCAATATTACCGATCAACCTCAACTTCCAACTGACGTTACCCTAATGTTGTGGACTGAATGGTCAAATGACCTAGATGGTGATGGATTACCTAGTGATGGTGAGTATATCCCACGAATGCTGAATAACCCTTCAAACCTTAGTGCAAAATATGGGTCATATTACACTTACATAGATGATACTTCAGCTTTCCCTGGAGAAAAGGTTGCAGGATATATTACAGGACAGGACCCATCAGGATATCCCATAATAGGGGGTGGTTCACAATCCCCCGGAGATCACCTTTTCATGTATCAAATTATGACAGATGGGTCACCAAGTATTGATGATGAGGGATTTCAGTGGGTTGATGGCAGAAGAGCGTGGCTTCACCCCGAGCAGACATATAGTGTCAACATATCCTTTAGAGAAAGTAATGGAATTTCAGATTTAAGTCACATAAGAGTTTTGTTAGCAGATAATTTCCAAAGTGATAGATTGATGCTGATGTGGGATAATGAACGAATGAGTTGTTCCAGTGAGACAATCCATATTGTGGTAAAATCTTGTAAAATCAACGATAGGAATGGATTAACACCAGACCCGTTCGACACAGATTTAGTCCTAAACATGATTATTCAACCCCTTTGGACTCTTCCAGATTTGGGAGAATTTAGGAGAGAACCTTCTGTTACGGTTACAGATCGGGCAGGAAACCAAGAGGTTAGGACATTCCCAGAAAATCGGTGGCGATTCTCGAGCGAAATGATGATTCTAGACAATACCACTTTGTGGGTGGAGAAAGGTGTCTTATTGAGTGATGGTGCAAGGGTCTCTCCTGGTTCATCTATGGAATTGTCTGGTCATCTCGTGTTCGTTAGGAGTTTGGAGGTTCCACAGTTCGATTGCAGGATTGATACACGACTCAACGGGTTAACTTCTGACGCTATTGCAGTGGATGGATCATTTACTGTATCCCTTTTTGCGCCAATAAGTTCAGGACATCATGCATTGACATGGATGGTTGATTGTATGCCGGAGCAAGGGATTGATATGACAGCATCAACAACCTCAGTGAAGTGGATATTAGTGGATACAAATGGCCCTGAAATTGTAGAGTTTATTTCACCTAGAGAATCTTCGATACTGAGTGTTGGAGTTCATGACGTTAAAGTGGTAATATCTGAAAATTATGGGATTGATTCAGACTCTGTTGAAATGATTTGGTGGGTCACAACTCATGGCGATAACACGGCCTTAATTTCCGGTTCATCACAACTCGTTTTGAACGGCGATAACCAAGTAGGTTTACGTCTTGAATTTACAGGAAGCGTTGATTTAAGTGATATCCCTCTTGAGTTTCTACAAAAACAACTGGTCCTTAAGATGAGATTTGAGGGAAGGGATTTGGCAGGAAATGTCTTCCAGACTTCCCAAAACAGTAATTCTAATCCGGCTGGAATTTGGAGTATTGAACACTATGTTCCTTATTTTTCAATAGATTCGAGTGGCGTTGAATTATCAAAATCAGAGTTAGAAGTTGATGAGACAACTATTGTTCAAATACATGTTAAGAATAACGGTAAGATGGGCGGAAATGCACAGGTAGTCGTCGAGGTAGTCGACCTAAATGGAGACAGAAAACAACTTACTATGTCAACTGTTTTTGTTGAATCACAATCCATTAAGACTCACACTATTGATTGGAAACCTAGTGAACCAGGAATTCAGAAAATCGAGGTCAAAATTGGCGAGAATATCGGGCAGTCAGAATTTATTGATGTAAAACCAACCGAAGATGAAAAGTTTCTACAGGATACTTTGGGCTCCACTAACCCTTGGATATTGGGAACGACAATATTGATGCTTTTCCTGAGCTTAGTATTTGTATTTGCTTGGATGAGGGCGGCAACATTCCGACACAGAGACACTGAAATTGATTGGGAATATGAAGACGAAGAGGTGGATTTCTGATTGCAAGCAAAAGCATAGTAAGTAAAATTCTCTGGCCCTTATTGGGGGACTGATATGGCTGGGAAAATTGCGATGCTTCAAGTCAATCCCACTGTTGGGGATATTCAAGGGAATGCTGACCTCATTCTCACACTTGCGAATAAAGCGGCTGACTCGGGAGCAGACTTTGCAGTTACAACTGAGTTAGCGATAAGTGGTTATCCTCCTAGAGACTTACTATTACAAACAGACTTTGTCGAATGTTGCTATGATGCCGCAAGTCAACTAGAATCAACGATACCTATTCTAGTAGGCACTCCAGTCCCACCCAGTGGAAACAGGAATTTGCCAGGAAATGGCGTTGTTCGTGCCGGAGATTCCGTCCGAGAAGTGACTAGAAAGCAGTTACTGCCAACATATGATGTCTTCGATGAAGCAAGATATTTCGAGCCTGACGAATTGCCTGGAATAGCCAGAACAATTGCAGGCCTTGACATTGGCGTGACAGTGTGTGAAGATGCTTGGCAGCACTGTAAAGCCACTCCTAACGATTATGA
>DAZU01000019.1 GCA_002507425.1 Euryarchaeota archaeon UBA53 | reverse complement strand
ATTGGAATACCGTGGTTATGACTCATCAGGAATTGCTGTGAAAAATGGGGATTTACAGGTCTATAAAAAGGTGGGAAAGGTTTCCGAATTATCCAAAATTTTACCGAATCATATAATCGGTAATTCTGGAATTGCTCATACTCGATGGGCGACACATGGTGCTGTAACAGACGCAAATGCTCATCCCCACTTAAACGCAAATCAAGACATTGCAGTTGTTCATAATGGCATAATAGACAATGCGAGAGAAATAAGGAGCCGTCTGGAAAAGAAAGGATATTTGTTGAAATCAGAAACCGATTCAGAAGTGTTAGCCCACATGATTACTATTGGACTAGAATCAGGCCAGACTCCGTTAGAAGCAGTCAGGAAAACTCTCAAGAGATTGGCTGGGACTTGGGGCTTATGCGTTCTTTTCAAAGAGCATGATAAGATAATTTGTGCAAGAAATGGTTCTCCTCTGCTGATAGGGAAAGGAGATGGGGAGTCTTTTGTCTCATCAGATCCCCATGCATTATCACATCACACACATAATATATTCTTCCTCGAAGATGGAGACTTAGCGGTTGTAGATAGGGATGGAATCGAAATCTCTCGCATGGATGGTGGTGCATCTGAAACCAGCATGACTGTGGTGGAGGATGAATGGGAGGAAGCAGATATTAGCGGTTATCCACACTATATGCTAAAAGAAATACATGAGCAACCTGAAGCACTGCGTAGGTGTATAACCGGTAGGTTGGATAAGGTCACCGGAGGAGCAAAATTAGGTGGCTTAAAACTCGAACCTCTAAAGTTACGTACTGCTCCACATGTCAGATTAATAGGCTGCGGTACGGCGCTAAACGCTTGTAGGATCGGGCAGCTGGCCATTGAAAGCCTGGCTAGGATACCTGCAGTTGCCCACGTGTCAAGTGAGTTTAGGTATAATGACCCTGTAATCAATCCTAGCGCAATTCATTTCGCAGTTTCTCAATCTGGTGAGACCGCAGACACAATTTCTGCAATAAAAGAAATCCAGCTCAAAGGTGGTGAGGTTCACGGAATCGTTAACGTTGTAGGCTCAACAATTGCTAGGCTCTGCGGGCAAGGTGTGTACATACATAGTGGACCAGAGCAAGCAGTTGCATCAACAAAAGCATTCACAAATATGGTGGCTTCTCTACTGCTATTTTCTCTTAGGATAGGGAGAACCAGATCTTTTTCCAGGGAAAGAGGACGAGCTCTGATAGAAAGTTTCGAGCGTATTCCTAATCAAATGGAAGAATACCTAAAGAACCCTGGCCCGATTAACGAAGCGGTTGAACTTGTAAAGAACGCCAAAAGTGTATTATTCTTAGGAAGAGGATTATCGGCACCTGTTGCTAGCGAAGGGGCGCTTAAACTGATGGAAGTCGCATATATTCCTTGCTTGGCTTATCCGGCTGGTGAAATGAAACACGGTCCGATTGCCCTTTTGGAGAAAGACAGCCCTGTGATTGTTATTGCTCCTAATGACAAGCACCGTGAAAAGACAATTTCTTCTATGCATGAGTGTAAAGCAAGGGGGGCTAAAATAATTTTAATCCATGAAGAGGGGGATTCTATCTCAGAAGAGGCTGATGTTGCAATTGGTATCCCAAGATGCGACCCATCACTAACTCCATTGCTTTCCGTTGTTCCAACTCAATTAATCGCTTATGAGACTGCCCTCGAACTAGGTTGTGACGTAGACAGGCCTAGAAATTTAGCAAAGTCTGTTACGGTAGAATGACTACTGAATTGTGAACCTTTGTTCCTCAGAATTCCAAAATATAGGGGAGTATCCTAATTTGTGGTGTGTGTGTCGCATTTTTATCACACCTAATTTTCTTGTTATATCATCATCCTTTCTTTCCATTGTAAGGTGCATGACTCCATCTGATAGGTAATCTTCGACCCCATATTCACCAAACTGTTTGTGATCTTCTCCAGTCATTTCACAGATGAAGAATGAGGTTAGCCCCAATCGACGGCAAGCTTCGAATAGCCGGAAAATTTCATCTCTCGGGTTTTCCATTTTTGTAAGAGTAAAGAATGCTCCTAATGAATCGAAGACCAATATTTCAAATCCAATCGACTTTCGATAGGATGTGAGTTGTTTTATCAACTGCCCCATCCAGTCGATACGGTTACTCATGCCCTGCTCATCAAGTTGAACTCTCAGATCTGATAGGTCGATAATTGCAATTCTGTTCCTCACTCGTGCATCGTCAACATTCATTCCCATGTTCGACATGTGTGAACGCAAGGAATCTTTTCCCTGTTCGAGAGTGACGTATATGCCACTTGTTTCACCATACAAAACAGCATTGTAAAGCAAAGAAAACGTGACTGACGACTTCATTGCACCAGACTGACCTGCAACGATGCAAATGTGTCCTTCAGGGATACCTCCTTGCATGTTTTCATCAAGTCCTGCTATATGCGTGGGAATCCTGCCAATTTCACTCACGTCGTCTCACCGTTACGATGTAAAGGCGATGTTCTCTTCAAGGTGACCCCCAACAGCCAACCATGGCAATTTGGCTTGCAAGTGGCTCCCAACGTCGAGCAATTATTCTCAGTAGGCTGTTCTCAGATATACATTCAGCCCCAATTGATGGTGTTGACGAGGCTCCTCCCAATGGTAGTGTATCATCACAAGTACTTACGATTTGTAAAAGAAAAGCATTCGCAATTCCAAGAAATCATGATTTCGGTCTAGTAATAGTTTCAGACACAATGGTTGCTGACCCAGACGACATCAATGTTTCAATGGGTAAAGCTTCTGACGAGTTTTCAGCGGTTACAATGCTGAAAAAATTATCCGGATGCCGTCATAGAGTATGGTCTGCTACTGGGGTTCAGATATTGGGAGAATGGGAATTCTTTGTTGACTCCGCTGTCGTAGAAGTAGATGAATTATCAATAGAAGAACTTGGACATCTGATAACATCTGGATCATGGAAAGGGAAGGCAGGGTCCTATGACTTAGCAGGAGAGATGGGTAAGCATGCAAAGCTAGTTGATGGCGACGAATTATCTGTGCTCGGTTTTGCACCAAGTGCGATAGATTTGGTTTCTTCTTACTATGCAAAATAAAATCACATACTGAATCCTACTACTAAGTTGAATGGCTACCTAGGGTATTGCAGTTTTCACATTAGTAGGGGTACTAACCCCAAATCGTTTCTTGCGACATCCATTGTGACATCTCTTCCAGGGATGAGTAGTAATTTGTCAGACTCATCAAGGGCAAATACTGCAATTCCGATTTCGTCTGCCATTTGTTTTACCATTCTTCTACACGCATTTGTTTGCGTGTCCATGTGAATCAATCCATTTAGATCTACAATTACAGTATCTCCTCTGTGTAACCTGTCATGAATCTGCCTTAGCGGTAACCGATGCATTTTGTCGGGGACAACATAGCGTAGTGCACGTTCAGGGAATTTGGTAGGTTTTGATGGATAATTCGAGAGATCGTGAAAGGGAACGCCATCAGGTGTTACTGGTCCTTTCCAGTTCTTACCAACTAAAGGTGAACTTCGTATTGGAGGTGGAATTGGTAAGGGCTCAGGTTCTGTTTCCGCAGGTTTGATCTTATTGAGTGAACTATCTGCCTCAGCATCTGGGTTTACTATTGTTAGTTGCTGACCAGGTTGATCTTCCAACTTAGTTTTCTTTTTCGGAGGTTTTACCGGTTCCTGAGCAGGAGCTTCTGGATCAGGAAATCCAAAAAACTGCCAAAGTGTTCCCATTTTCTCACTCTCAAATATCCAAATCATCTAGAAGGTCAGACAACTGTTGTGAAGCCCTTGTAGGTGCTGGTTCTTGAATCCTAGCATCATTTTGTTGGGTCTGTTCGATATTTGTTATGTTACTTGCCGGCGTGACATCATCAAAGCTTTGCATAACCGGTTGGTTTTGATATTGAGGTGTGCTCATTGCGGGGGGATAACTTTCCATAGGATTTGGAGGCGCTTGTGGTTGTATTTCCAGACTTGCAAGGTATTGTTCGCCATAATATGACCATTGTTCCATTGTCCACCCTGTTGGTAGACCGCTGGCAGGTATTGGTGGTCCGCTGTTTTGGATTTCGGCGGTTTCAGCAGTTGCAACTGCAACAGGTTCACTTGCAGGTGGAGTCGCAGACACTGGATTTTCACTCCATCCTACGTCGTCGTAGTTTTGAGTTTTGACAACAACAATATCACTCTCCCTTCTTCTTAGTAGAAGTATTGTGATCAAGACCATGATCAGTATACCCAAGACAGCACCTATCGCCGTAGGGGTTTCCATCCCAAAGATTCCTACCTCAGGTGCAGCTTTCACTTTGACAAGTATTCCCTTTTTGTTCATTCGACCATTGTCATCGACTACTGTGAGATTAACCAAGAATTCACCTGCTTTATCGAACTTGATGGTGAAGTTTTCACCGGCCCCATCTTCTGTGACTCCCTCGGTGTTTGGATCATCCCATATGAACACCATACGGCTTCTATCAGTAGTTGTGTCTGTTGAGTTGATAGCGGACAATGTGATTGAATCACCTTCATTGATTGTCAAGATCTCACCGTCAAATTCCAAATCAATATTTTCAACAGTTATCTCTGCGCGTGGAGGTTGGTTAACAACTGTAATGTCAATTGAAAAGAAGTCAGTTGCATTATCATCATCCCACACATTTGCTGTTATTGTTCTCAATCCTTCCGTTGTCCAAGCATACACTAGTTGCGGTCCCTCAACATCACAATCATCTGTTAGGATACCATTTCCGTCGCTATCTAGGTTACCTATCAAATCCCAGCAAAATCTAAGTTTTTCTGAATCTGCTTCGTCGAATGCAGATGCATTTAGGGTTAATACAGCATCTTCGAATATTCCTTTTTGTGCAGGAAGTGGGTCTAAAACAGGCGCAATGTTGTTTATTGAAACGTATCCAGTTACATTCTCACTCGTGACCCCGTCATTGTCTGTGACAAATGCGCGGATAGTATGTAACCCAGAGTAATCCCATGCAGCAGAGATTGAAGAACTTGGCCCAGATGTAGTTTCTGTCCAATTTTCATTGGGGTCGTCAGGATACCAAGTAATCAACAAATCTTCCTTGTCTGATAAGGTATCATCACCCTCTATCTCAAGAGTGACAACAACCCCTTCGTCGACACTCCATACACCTTGGTCATCAGGTAGATATGGAATGCCATCTATGAATAGCGCCATCTCGCCTATTGTTGGAGCGACGTTCATCACCTCGTAAGACATCACTTCCAATACTGAAGCATTGTCGTCATCTGTCACTAGAACTTCAACCTCGTGGACACCTTCCACTTCTGGACTAAATGTGCATAATGGCCCATACAATCCTTCTTGGCATGTGCTGTTAGGCCAGGTAATTGTTACATGCTGACCTTCGGGCGATACGGTATCTAAATCACCGCTATCAGATGCGTCGAAAGTAATACTCTCACCGGCATATATTGCCGGAGTTGATGTCGTAAGATTGACGTAAGGGTCACGGTTTAGGATGGTTGCATTTTGTGTCAGAATAACTTCGTCTAATTCGTCATCAACAACTGTTACCTTTACTGCCCAATCTCCATCATCAACCCAGAACCAACTGGTTTGGCATTCCGGTGAATCAATCAATTCGGTTCTAAAACCATCTTGAATTTCAAAATAACACATAACAAAGCCGCCATCGACGTCATAAGAACTCGTTGCATCAATTGTCACATTTTCAAACGTGTAAACATTGTCAGATAACACCATGCCAGCGACAGGCATCCTGCCAATGTAGATGTCAAGACTTGCAAAGTTGTTTGTCAGATTAGCATCAGCAGTGACGACGTTGTCTGGATCTACCATGAATGATAGTGTTTGGTTTCCAATTGCAGCGTCGATTGGAACAGTCCAGTTAACATCAACTCGAGCCTCGCTGTAAGGTGAAATTTCAGGTAGCGCTCCTCGAATTGTTGTCCCATCTGGGGTTGTGATTTCCATTTCAGTAGCAGGCGAGGTTAATACACCTCGATTTTGGGCAGGCACTTGGAATAGTAGATTATCTCCTGGTAAGGCGTTATATCCACTTGCTTTGGATAAAATAGTCGTATCGTTACCTCTCGTTCTTGTAACAATCATTGAATCAGCTTTAGCCACTAAGTCCACTCCGACAACAGATAAGTCCATCACTATCGTGGTAGCTCCTACGTATTTGTTAACCGGGTCCCAAATTATCACACCATTACTCGACCAGTCATCTGATGCCATTGAAGCATCTCTTGAAGAACCAACGTCTAGGTCAGTTGTTACCTTGCCATCTCCGTCGGTTGTTAAACTCAGGATTATCCCCTCAGATTCGTACCGAAGTTGCAGATTTTTACCTACTTCGCCTACGCCGTTAACAGAAAAGTATCCAACTACTTCTTCGGTAGCATTTGGCAGAATTGCAATGAACTCTGGAGTAACGCCTATTGCTACATTTCTTATTCCCGGTGAAGCTCCTGTGTCTACACTTGAACTATCAACTGGTTCATATGTTTTCAATTTCCAATCTATTGTGAAACCTGCAGGATTGTCTATACGATACCATGCATAGTTTCGAACAGCCTTACAATACCAATCAAATCCTCCAGGAACACCAGTGTTGTTCCAATTGTTTACTTTTATTGAGTTGGAGCAACCAGTGTATTGAATGGTGTCTTGATCTTCGGTTGGTGTACCGTTTATTGTTGCTTGATAGGTAGTATTGTCTTGCACGTATGGCGTGCTAAATTCTCCTGGGTCAAAGTAATCTGAAGTTCCTGAGACGTTAGTAGCCGAATCATAGGTAGCTACCCATTGATCTCCAGTTCTTAGTGGGAAATCATACTTCTCTCGTGGTGGATTGTATATTGTCGAAAATTCTAGGTCCTGTGCTAAGGTTTGAGTAGCAATACCAATTGGAATTCCGAAAAAGTATGGAAGGAAAGTCACTGTTAGAGAGAAGGTTTGATTCCATTGGGCTAGGTCCGAAACCCTGAAAATATCCTGTCCACGATATTCAATATCTACTCTGCCAGTATATTCATCTCCATCGGGAGTTGTGATTTGTGAATTCGACCCGGTTGCGAAATCGCCTCTGATATCTACAATGTAAACAAGACTTTGAACACCTTCTATCATCATGTAAGTGATGTTGACCACCTCAACAGTTGTGTCACCGGTGAGAGTATCTATCGACGCTGAAACATTCGCTTGAGCTATTAATTCATTGACGTCGAAGCCAGTTTCGTAGACCCACTTGTCGCCTATTCTCCAGTTAGGTACATCGAATACTTCGGTAGAAGTTTCACCACTTGATTTGATTATTGACTCTTCTAACTCATCGACCATAGAAAGAGGTCCGTAGGCAGTTAAAATCACGACGATGAATACCGGAATGAACTGTCGCATGGTAATGCGCACTAAGTCCGCTACTTTTGATTATGCCTTTCATCCGACTGTTTTGAATCCAAGTATTGGTGTCCGTAATGTGTCCACTGTTCCATTGTCCAGCCTGCCGGAAGACCACTTTCTGGTAACGGGGGTGTTTCTGCTTCTTCGCCATTCTGGATATTGCTGTCAAATATTCCAACATCTGGTGCATTTATTGGTGCTTGGATTGAAGGTAAATCTTCATCATCCCAGACAGAATTATCTCTCTTTCGTTTTCTAGATAGCAGTATTAATGTCACAGAAATCAACAGTGAGATTAACGCTAACTGGACAAATGGGTTTGAATCCTCACCAACAAGAGAGTCTACAATTTGCTCTATCACCGTCATATCTGCTTGCTCAACATTGATTACCACGACCTTACTCCTAGAATTGTCCATATCCTCATCCCAAACTATTGCTTTTATTGTATACTTTCCGGGTTTATTAAATTCATGAGTTACGATTATTCCGAACTTATCATCGTCGTTGTCTTTTATTCCGTCTCCATCACTGTCAATACTACAATCTAAGTCCCATTTTACAGATAAGTCCTGCTTATCGATTACAGAATCAATAGTTTTTGATGCATCAAGAACAACACTTTGGCCAACAACAGCACTGCTGGAAACCGTTATCTGAACAATTGGTGGCAGGTTCAGAACTGTTATCGAGGCAGAGGATGAATTTCTAGCTCCATCATCATCTGTAGCATGGAAAACGATGTTGTATATCCCAGCGTTTTGCCACGTGTATGTAAGATTGAACCCTTCAATATCACAGTCATCATCTGCTGAGCCTATTCCATCCGAGTCAGACCCGGGGTCAATATCCCAGCAAACCTGTAAATCCTCATTATCCGAGAGAGTATCTTCTGCATTTCCTGTCAGAGTAAATTCTTGTCCTTCAGCAATGGGCATTACTTCAGGTAGCTGATCTACTATTGGTTCCAGATTTTGAACATCTACCCATCTCTCTACCCATGAACTTTCCTCATTTTCAGTGTCAATAGCCTTCACTAGTATCGTTTTCATACCAGATTCTGTCCATGTTACCGGAACTCTAGACTCTCTTCCTTCAGTGCTAGCGCCAAAAGACCATTCATATCTTAGACCAGACAGGTCATCTATTGAATCTTCAGCTCGAGCAGCCAGTTCAACTTCTTGATCCTCTACTATGCTCCAAGCCATTTGTTCTGTTGGCTCGATTAATTTATTTTCATTGTCCCACATAGTTACTGCTAAGTCATGCGGTGCTATGTTGGTAAACTCGATGTCGATTGTAGCACTTGTTTGATTTCCATCATCGTCAGTTCCGACCGCTGTAAAAGTATGGATGCCTTCTTCCATAGCAGTTGTTGTGCAAATTCTGGTGTAATACCCTTCTTTGCAATTAGCTTTTGGCCAGTGAACATCAACTAATCCTGGCCACACATCTTCCGAGTCAGAATCATTTGCAAATACATAAAGTGTAACAGGGTGCTCGACCTTTACCTGATTTCGATAAGAGTTAATTTCAACTTGCGGCGCTCTATTGTAAATTTCCACAAATATTTTGTCAAATGTGGAATCTCCCTCTTGGTCATAGACTGTTATTCCGATATCATACAAACCGTCATCAATCCAAGTCCAGTTAATGAAGCAATTATTTCTCATGACAACTTGGTTTGCTAAAGTGAAACTTCCGTCATCATATTCGACATCAAATATACACCAAATATCTCCTCCATCTGCATCAAAGCTAGCTGACGCATCGATCAATATTTTCTCGTCTGTCCAAGCAGAGTAGTTTTGGCTGATAAGTGTTGGATTACTTCCTACAAAAAGAGGCATTATCTGGATATTATTCGTTCTATTCGCATCGTTGTTGTTGTTATTTAGCCTATCTACATCCCAAATTATTGTTTGGTTTGAAATGCTTTCATTAGAATTTATCTGCCATTCAATTTCGAATATGTATTGTTCAAACATCCCGAGTTTAGGTAGGATTTTTACAATCTCATTTCCGTCAGGATATGTGATATGGGTTGTAGTTTCCAAACTATCTGTGATTCCTCTATTGTATACAGGGAGTTGAATTTTCAGATAATCTCCCGGTAAAACATTGAATCCAGAAATCGAGTTTAGTGATGTTATATCCCCGCTTCGATTTCTCAGTATGCTTGCTCTTTCCAATCCTGCGACTAAATCCAATCCAACTATGTTCTCATCTAGGGTAATGGTAGAAACGCCATACATACCATCGGTAGAAGCAATTACTCCGTGACTTGCGTAATCGATGGTCGTCGCTGAATTATCTCTTGCATTACCAACAGGAATTGCTGCCCATGCAGAACCATTGAATCCAGTTATCACAATCTTACTATATCCCGTTGCCTCATATCTAATTTCAACAGTTTTTCCTGCTTGGGGAATTCCCGATGAATCGGTTACATTTGCCCAAACCTCAATCGGAGTATTCAACGCAGTTATTTGGGATGATAGTGAAACGTCAATATTCATATTCCTGTAACCAGGATTTGAGTTAGCGACAACACCAGATGATCCAACTGGCATGTATTGTTTAAGCCTAAAATCAATCACTAATCCAATATCTTCTTCCGTATGCGACCAAGCAAAACTACGCACTTCTGGACAAAACCATTCGAAAGAGGTCTCGGTTCCATTATCATCATATGATGTAAGTTCATATGAGGCGTTACATCCTCCATAACCAATCTGTTCTCCTAAATCATTGACTGGTTTACCAATGTTTGTGACCTCCCAATTCGTGTGGTTTGCACCGCTTGTAGGTTGTGGAAATGGCGTGATGTAATCGGAAGATCCCGACCAAGCAGTTGATGAAACATAAGATGTGTTCCATGTTTCACCAATCCTTAGTGGAAAATCATAATTTTCACTCATTGGATCATAATCTGTGCTTATTGTTATATCTGCAATCTGTTGGGTAAGAGAGGAAATCCCAAACGGCACATAGCGAACGTTCAAAGAAAGGTCAGAGGAAATTTTTGCAAGATCAGAAACTCGCCTAATTTCTTCCAATCTGTATTGAATGTACAAATTACCTGTGTAGGTCTCCAAAGCTACGCCGCCTTTGTCAAAATCTGCACTAGATGTAGTTTGGTAAACCAACGTTTGCTTCCCGTCGATATCAATTTCAACTACTGCATCAACAGTTGTTTCAGAATCTCCATTTATAGTACCAACGGTAGCATCAACTCCTGCACTTTGTACCAACACAGTGGGATCGAATGCTCCTGAGTATACCCATTTATCGCCTACTCTCCATGTTACTACATCAGTCACTCCCGGGTCTTCACTGTTCATACCGTTCGCTTCAACACCTGTTGGCACGATATATACTGAGAGCAGAATGATGAGACACATCATCAGTTCTCGGCGCATGTTATGATTATGATATTCCCAAATAGATATAGATACAGGGTAAAGTGTTGATAAAAAATCTATAACTATCAAACTGGCGAGGGATGTCTTTACAACGATAATCAGATATCTAATGAATACACTCATTGCATACCTCTGCATCGGGCAATTATGCGCTGGTTTGCCTACAATGGAGATGCTGATGGTATTTGCTCCATGGTTCAATGGGGATTAGTGCACGGCATCGAAGGTAAGAGAATAACTGGCGTGAAAAGAGACATCGAATTACTGAGAAAGGTATTCGCAAAGGAAGGGGACGAATTAGTCGTCATGGATATCTCGCTTGCAAGAAACGCATCACTTGCTTCTGATATTGAAAGAAATGGAGTTAAAATTCAGTGGTTTGATCATCACTTAGCAGGATCATACAAAGGCAATATAGAAACATATATCGACAACTCTCCGAGTGTTTGCACAGCAATAATTGTGCAAGAATATCTAGGAATTAAATCAAATTGGAGTCAAGTTGCGCTTCATGGAGATGGTCTGTCAGATGTTTCAACTATGCCTAATCTGAAAGAGCTGGGAGAATTATTGAATTACAACGGATATGGGAAGGACATTTCAGATTTACATTTTCATCCTGATACCCTTTTATTGAGTTGCATGCAAGCTAAGACTCCTGAAATGTTCCTCGAAACAAAAGAATTTGAAATTCTCAAAAAGGGGTTTGCGAAGGATATTGAAAAATCAGAATCCATAAGTTTGAGAGATGGAGCTTATATCCTTCCAAATGAGGCTTGGGCTCGTCGAGTAGTTGGGGTATTTGCTCATAGAATAAATTCCGAGAGTTCTGGGCCTCACGTAATTGCAATCGAAAAAGAAGGGTCATATCAAATATCTTTGCGGGGGCAAAGTGGGATCGGCGAGTTGTGCGCTATGTTCGGAGGAGGTGGTCGTGAAACAGCGGGAGGTATTGACGATCTTCCAAAGGAGGATATGGCAGCCTTGATGAATGAAGTCGACACCCGGCGTGACAAGTGAGGCGAGAAGATGGAGGATAGGATGACCCATCTTCAAAGGTTGGAAGCCGAGGCTATTCACATAATGAGAGAGGTTGTTGCCGAAGCTGAAAACCCGGTAATGCTTTACTCAGTTGGGAAGGATTCATCTGTAATGCTTCACATTGCAATGAAGGCGTTCTATCCAGCAAAACCGCCTTTTCCGCTGATGCATATCGATACGATGTGGAAATTTTCTGAGATGATAGAATTCAGAGACAAAATAACAAAAGATATGGGTCTTGATTTGATTGTTCACATAAATCCAGATGGTAAAAACATGGGCATGAATCCTTTTATCCATGGCTCAGCGATGCATACTGATGTTATGAAAACTCAAGGGTTGAAACAAGCTCTCGACAAACATGAATTTGACGTTGCCTTTGGTGGTGCTAGGCGCGATGAAGAAAAATCTAGGGCGAAAGAAAGGGTCTTTTCTTTCAGAAATGAAAGCCATCAATGGGATCCAAAAAGGCAGAGACCTGAACTATGGAATATTTACAATTCCAGAAAAAAGAAAGGAGAATCTATCAGAGTCTTCCCTTTATCCAATTGGACAGA
>DAZU01000009.1:731-9624 GCA_002507425.1 Euryarchaeota archaeon UBA53 | reverse complement strand
ATACTACCATGGCTATTGCGGCGGTATTCTTGGCCATAAGTCTGTCAATTTGATTTGATTTATAATATATAACCCGTTTTCAAAACGCTGTTCGAAATCTTTTATGTATGGTATTCTATACGTTCTTGTTTTTGGTGACATATTTCATATTCCAATATTTTATTTTTAATAAAAAGAGTGACGATTCCAATTATCCGGGGTTTGTTTTAATTAATTTAACATTTAAATTTGGAATATGAGAGGAGACAATCTACCCTCCACAAAACCAGATGATGTTGTATCTGATAATCAAGTAGCTGAAGATAATTTGATTCTTAGTACGTTTGATAGGAACATCAAATTTTGGGTAATCTTGCTGATACTTTTTGTCGCCGTCTCAGCATTTACGAGTATGCTTGCAACTAGGAATCAAGTAACAGCCGAAGAGCGATTCATTTGCGTCTCTCTAGGCGCTGATTACTATGAGCCTGGCGATTGGGATTGTAAGGAAATTAGAGACAAGCATGATGCTTACAATACACAAATGTTGCTCAGTTATTTGGCATTTATACCGATAGGATTCTCTGTAATAGGCATCGGTGTTAATATGAAACGTAAAATAGCCCTCAAGCGAAATCAAAGCAGTGATATTTTATTTTCAGAATAAATATTAGTTGAGGAAGCGCCGAGAGGGAGATTTGAACTCCCGCGTCCAAGGGACAGTGGATTTCGAATCCACCGCAATACCGGGCTATGCGATCTCGGCTGACAAGCCGCCCACCTGCACGACCATCATAAGAGTGATGTCACTCGCGTAATGCAATGAAGGTTGCACTGAAGGGCCATGAGCACGACCATGTTATTGAAATGACACCAGGTTCTACAATTAAGCAGGCACTTGATATGATTGGAATACATCCCTCAACAGTTATTGTAAGTCACAATGATATTGTACTTCCACACACTACTAAACTAAACTCAGATGTGAAATTAGACCTAACTATCGTCAGCTCTGGTGGCTGATCACATGTATATGGAATCAGGGGTTTCAGATAATTCTGAAACGTAATCGTCCACTTTTCCTGTTTGTATTTCCTGCAGCTTATTTGCCAACCTTTCTGTTGCATCTATTGGGATTGGGAGAGGTAAACTCCACCAATTGCGAATTGTTTCTAGTAGCAATTGAGCAGCAACCGGATCGGCTGAATTACCTAATGTCGTAGCAATAGTGCAACACGTTCTTACACTTTTCATAGGTCCAAACGCAGTAATTAGCGCTGCCATTCCTATAATTCCTGATTTTGGCTCGTCCCTTCTTACGTCAACCCCCATAGATTCCAATTCTATTCTATGCGAAGATGTGGTAGTAACACAAAATATCTCTTTTCTGTCAGCCTCTGTTGCCATACCAGCGAGAACAATTACTTCTCCGCCTTCAAATATCTCAAGAAGAGAAAGCGCAATCTCATGTTGCCCTTCTGAAGTCATGGGTTGTGCATCACCTGTTAAAGTAAAAATCGGTCTATCACCAACATACACTCTTGATAAGAGAATATTTGGTGGCTGAAGAAGTCCATCTCCATCTAACTTTGCGAGAGGGGGTAGAGAAGGATGCATAATTCTTGCAACAGGCTCTGCATCAAGTTCGATATTTACTGCATCGATTGCAAGTTTTCCTACATCTCCCACCCCTGGCATGGCGACAAGTAGTATGCCACCAGCAGTTTGGGGCTGAGAAATCCAATCGATGAGCACACCCATAAAAGCAAATTATTTTGAAGCAGTATAATGATTGGCATCATTCTTCTTCTTTAGGTGCTAAAGTTGGAAGTGTTTCAGACCAACCATCTTCCTCTACACCCTCAATTTTTCTTCTAATGTGAGCGTGTTTATCTTCCGGAGACCATTTCATAGGAGCAGCTGCCTGAGCTATTCCATCACAATCTTGGCATTCTCTCGTAAGAAGGTAGACACCACATTTCTTGCATTTCTGCATTAGCTGCCGTGCCATATCACTCCCTCTCAGCTTCAGCAGACCCACCGGCTGATTGAATAACATCAATGCACGCAGTAGTTGCATTTGTCCAAGCATCTTCTGCAGTTTTGAAATCCGGAGCCTTAAGACCTATCCTGTAAGATGGGGCGCCGTCATAGTGACAAGTAATTGTTAATTCTGAATCGGCATCAGAAATATTTTCTGCTGCAATTAGTGCTTCTCTGATAACTTCAATACCGTCTGTTGTATCTACGTTAATTACGAAGCGACCTCTGATTTCAACTGTGTCAGGTATAATATTCTTAACCGCCATCTCAATGAAAGGTTCAACCCAGTCACCTTCAAAACCAATCTCTGTCAGTGACTCTGGAGTTTTAGCAGCTTCCTCAAATGCGCCATACAAAGTAGCATATGATTCCGTAAGATCGACTTGGATTTCATTGTGTTCGGATTCCGACCAGCCAACTTGTTCGCTGAGAACTTTGAGAAGTTGTTTTGCTCTTTCCTCATTCTTCCACTCTGCTAGTCTGTCTCTTTTTCGCTCTTCGCTAACTGATTTTAGAGAAAGTTCTAGAGATTGATTGTCATTCCTTGTTCTGAGAACTTTGCAGATTAAACGTTGCCCTGGACGAACAAAAGCACGAATATTCTTTACCCATCCGCTAGCAATTTCGCCTATGAAAATGAACCCTTCGATTCCCTTATACTCTTCTAGGTCGACATAGGCGCCATTTTGTTTGACTTCTCTTACAACAGCAACAACAAGTTCTCCTTCAGATGGGCCGCCGTCTAGCAGGTTTTTCGACATGGAGGACTTCCTTCCATTCACTCAAGGGCCTCGACGACATCGCAGCCGACCAACTGGGCCTTGCCTCCAGCAGGGTTTGTCAAAGTAGAGCCACATACTGTGCATATGATTGTTGTAGTAGCTTTTGAAAATATAATACTCTCAGCAGAGCAGTCTCTGCAGGATACTTTGAAGAATAACGATGTCATTTTTTCACCTAATTATCAACCAATTCGAATTTCTTTGCTCTCTGGCAAGGAGCATAATGTGCTTTACCTGTCTCTGTGCACCTGAATAGAATGTTTACTCTCTTTGTTGGTTTCTCCCTACCGTCTGGTTTAGGACGAGGGAAACCTCGGTATCCAGCCATGACTCTTCGGAATCTCCTTTGACCCCATTTGAGTTCACTGGCTCGCTTCTTTTTAACGCGCTCAACGGTGTGCATTGTGTGCTTGCCAGCACTAGGGCTATACCTTTTGACTTGTCTTGGCATCTTTACCATGTTATCACCTTAAGCATTCGGGCCACTAGCGTCCCATATTTAGTGGTGACGGAATGTCACGAAAACGAAATCACGCTACTGAATTACAAAATACCGGTGATGTTCATAAATCTCATCGTTGCCGTCCATGCATGGATTCAATGCTGGATGCCGCAATCTGGTTCTGGATACCGTTGATGCTTATACCACTTGGAATGTGGTTCTCTGTAAGCGGGAAAGCGAAAAAAACAGGATTTGTATTCTCAATATCTGGCCTTATTTTAGTGATGGCCTCATCATGGACCGTACCAAGCTCAGACTCATCCGCAGCCGGACACCTATTGCTATGGATAAGCGGGCCAGCGATACTCATGTGCTATGGGATGTATGGGGCAGTTTTCGGAGGTAATGTTCCTGTTGGCAAACTCGATTCTAGCGCTCGATTAACCGGATTTGCAGCGGTCTTGTTTTCGTTACTGATTTTCTGTCTTATGCATTGGAGCAACCTTACTCCAACATGGAGAGATGGGCAGGTAAATCCTTACTGGATTGTATTCTGGCCCACGTTCTTATTATTCTCAACATCACTCTCCTCTCTATCCGCAATAGCCCTCTTAAGTTATGGAGATGAAAGAGGTCTCGAGGCTGTGAAATTATCAGCATTTTCAGTATTCATGGCTGGTATAGCAATTGCTGGCATAATATTTGACGGCGAGAAAATATCCGCTGAAGAATTTCAGGACTATCTCTGGTTGGCAGCCGCTGATATATTTGGTTCTCTAATTGGAGCAGGTGTTGCTTTAGGAGTATTCGCAACGGTTATTTGGGGATATGAAAGATCTTTGCCTCCGCCAAAAAATACGCATCCTCCGACAGGAGAAGAGATAGATTACGTGGTAAATTTAGCAAAGAAACACATTGTTGGTGAGGATGAATGAAGCAACCCAGAGCATCCTGGAAATTGCTAATGCTGGCTGCATTACTCCCAGTATTGGTTATAATTTCAATTAACGTTTCTTTTGGAGATGACTTACATGATGAGTCATTCAAGAGATTTGGGAACGCGATACTTACCTCATACGTTTTAGTTGGGCTGATACTCATTGGGAATTTGTTTTTCTACGCTGATTCACGTCACAGGCCATTCGCCCCACTAATAGGAATGTTATGTGCAATCTTTATCGGCTTGATTGTCGCTTGGCTGCTCATATCAAAAGAGGATCTCCTGCTTGAAGCAAACAGCGGCTTGCGAGCACAAATGCTAATGAATATAGTGCATGGATTAGTTACTTCATCTGCAATGATACTTGCATCTGCATTAGCAATTGGTTTCACGTTTGCAATGATTACGGGAAGAAAAAGGAGACTTTTATTCTTAGATGATGAGGAATAATGACTGTCCGTGGGTTTGATAAAGGGAGGGCCGGTGGCCGTCCCGTTAGGTGATATCATGTCAAAGGGCACACCCTCCATGGGTAAGAGACAGAAAACCACTCACATTCGGTGCCGAAGATGTGGTAAAAACTCATATCACAAACAGAAAGGGTATTGTGCAGCTTGCGGATACGGAGCAACTGCAAAGATGAGATCATATAGCTGGTCCAAGAAAAGTCATCGTCCTTAGATATAAGATACTAGGGAAATGGCTGTAAAGCCCCAGTGTCTAGACCAACACAGGCGAGATACATGTGTGGAATAATTGGTCTCGTCGGTAGGCGTGGTTATCACATAAATCAACTTCTATATGATGGCCTTACAGTGCTTCAGCACAGAGGACAAGATGCCGCTGGAATTATGACGGAATATGAAGGGAAATATCACCTGAGAAAATCAAATGGATTAGTCAAGGATGTGTTTTACAAAAGGCACATGCAAAATTTAGTTGGGTCTATTGGTATAGGTCACGTTAGATATCCAACAGCGGGCTCATCATCTGCTGCTGAAGCGCAACCTTTCTACGTAAATTATCCATTTGGGATTTCATTAGCGCACAATGGAAACTTAACGAATGCAGATGAAATCAAATTATTGTTGACAAGCGAACATAGAAGACATGTAAACACCACCTCCGACTCAGAGTTGCTTCTCAATTTACTTGCGATGGAGTTGCATACCAGAACTCATAACTTGAATATTGATGGAGAATTACATGTTGATGTAAATACTATATTTTCAGCCGTAAGTGCATTACACAAACAAATTACAGGTGGGTATGCATGTGTTTCCTTAATCTCAGGGTATGGCATATTAGCGTTTAGAGATCCAAATGGAATACGCCCTCTAATTTATGGTAGCCGAGAGATTGAAGGGGAGACTGAGTGGATTATAGCGAGCGAATCAGTTGCAATTCACGCTCTCGGATTTGAGGTTGTGAGAGATGTAGAGCCCGGCGAAGCGATATTCATAACATCTTCAGGTCAAATCTTCTCCCAGCAGTGTGCCGAAGAAATTAATCATTCACCATGCATATTTGAGCATGTATATCTCTCGAGACCTGATTCGATTATAGATGGAATATCTGTCTACCAAGCAAGATTAAACCAAGGACAAAGATTGGCTGAGAGGATTAGGGAAGAATTTCCAGAACATGATATCGATGCTGTGATTCCTGTTCCTGACTCAGGAAGATATGCTGCGCTACAAATGGCTAACGCACTAAATGTAGAATACCGAGAGGGTTTTGTCAAGAATAGGTATATTGGAAGAACATTCATCATGGGCGGACAGGCTATACGAAAGAAATCCGTGCGCAGAAAACTAAATGCTATACCCCACGAATTTGCGGGGAAGAATGTATTGCTAGTAGATGATTCAATTGTAAGAGGAAATACCTCTGCACAAATAGTAGAGATGGCAAGAGAGGTTGGGGCTAAAAAGGTATATTTCGCATCTGCCGCTCCTCCGGTAAGATATCCAAACGTGTATGGAATTGACATGCCCGCCGTGTCTGAATTTATTGCTAATGGTAGAACGATTAAAGAAATCGGTAAAGAAATTGGAGCGGACAAAATATTCTATCAAACACTCGAAGATTTAGTAGAAGTCACAAGCATAAATGGCGAGCAGTCATGGGATACAAGTTGTTTCAGCGGCGAGTATGTAACCGGTGACGTAACCAGTGAGTATCTTGAAAAATTGGAGTTGGCAAGAAACGACTCGGCAAAATCCAACGGAAGTGTAAATGAAGGCATGATAGGTTTACACAACGATGAGTAACCCTTTCTCTACTAGGATTAATCCATTGATTATTTGACATTATATTTCATATGTTAGCGCGAATATCATCTATAACCTACTCTTCAGGTGTAATCGATGCTGACTGTTCCAGTCCAGAAAAAGTTCTCGACCAATGCAACGGTTACGGCATTAAGTAGTGGGAGAGAACTTTCATTTGGACAAGAAGATGGAAGATTGGTGATAGGAGAAAGTGAATTCAAGATATCTCGTATCTCTAGTATGTTTGAATTCCCAAATGGAGTCCTTTTAGTTGGAACAATTGACGGGCTATACACATATCATAATAGTGAACAAAGTGGATTTAAAGAATATGAAACCGGTGTAGAGAAGATCATAGGAAATCTAGACACAGCGGTGATTATTGATGGTTTGGGGCGTGCTAGTGTGATTAATCCAAATGGTGATGTTTGGGATGTTAACGAAAGCTCTGTATTGTATACAGCTGTTGGCAAAAGCGTCGCCATTGCGACAGAATCTGGAGCAGTAAGTTGTTACTCACACCATGGTGAAAAACTCTGGGAGCGGCCTCAAAGAGGAGATGTTGGAGAAAGAATAACCGCGATAGGGTGGAATGATGAAGTATTAGTGGTAGCGAGAGAAGGTCATGGTTTGGTTCCAGGTGAAGAAGAAGCGCTTGAGGTTGAGTTTTGGACCAATGGGAATCTGGAACGAAGATTTGATGTTCGACGAAGAGTGATTTCTATTGACGGCCCTTGGATGGGTTTGGATATGGGTGGCATAATGTTTCTTGATGCGGTAGTAGCCGAGTTGGAACATCCAGTGAATACTATCCTGAACTACGGAGAATACTGCTTAGCTAGTTGCTGGTTTCATCTGCATAAAATCGAAAAAGACGGTATAAAATGGTCCGTAGAAACACAAGGTATGGTTGAATATGTTTCATCGGATAGTGAGGGTAAATCTGTTCTAATTGGAGGCAGTGATCAAAATGACTTTACTGAATCTGAACCTGTTGTTCTTATTGACGCAACTGTTGAGGCTGTTCCAGTAGTTGAAGAATCTTCTTCACTTGATGACTGGGGAGAGGCGCCAGCAATAGAAATTGATGCACAGGAACTTTACGGAAATGAGATATCAATCGAAGATTTAGCAGGAATCTCACTTGGTAAGCAACCAGACCAATCCGGTTTACTTGATGCTCTAAATGACGAAATAAACTCTGAGCAACCATTAGAAGATGAGGAGGATTTGATGTTGGCACTATCACTCGATGCTGATGAGATTATCGCACCAACCGCAAATGCTGGAGGCGACCAATTTGTTCAATCAAGCGATGATGGAACGGCAATTATCACTCTAGACGGAAGTGAGACTATAGATACACAAGAGAGAGTTATATCTTGGTCTTGGGTTGATGATTCAGGCAGGGAGATCTCAGATTCCAAAATAGTGAAAGTAAGATTACCAATAGGTCTGCACAGACTAGAACTTAGGATTAAAGACAAGGATGATAGATGGTCGTCGGATTCAGTGAGTATCAGGATTGAGTAAGATGCAAACTAATATTTCGATAGCACATTTCATGGTCACACCCCTTGAACAAAGATGCAGTGTAATCACAAATACCGACTCAGGCGAAACAATAATTGTTGATGGCGGAGGAGATTCTGATAGGATTATTCAGTGGATAGATTCTGGAATAGGAAACCCTGACAATTTAATTGGCAAGTATGACGGAAGAAGAAATGTAGTTGCTTTACTAAATACGCATGCACATTTTGACCATAGTGGACATATTCCCTTTTTTAAAGAGCATTATGGATTAGAATGGTGGCTTCACAAGGATGATTTTCACTTGCAAAGTCTTGTTCAACAATCTGCCGCAAGGTGGGGTATATCGGTTCCAAAACCAGCTATTGCAGAAAACACGTGGGACCATGGAGATACTTACGAATTTGCAGGTTTTGATTTTGAGATACTTCACACGCCGGGTCACTCCCTCGGCAGTTGTAGTTTAAGATTGAAAAACTCTGATGGGCCAGATCATCTATTTTCTGGAGATGCTCTATTTCAAGGGTCTATAGGGAGAACTGATCTACCAAACTCTGGTGGAGATATGGAGTTACTATTGCGGATGATAAAAAATAGAATCCTAACATTGAGTGAAGATACAATAGTTCACCCAGGACATGGACCTATGACTGAAGTAGGTATAGAAAAAAGGACTAATCCTTTTCTGACCGGCCGATTTAATCCCAGCGATTTCATGATGTGAATTTCACATCATGGATGAAAGAGCACTCTCTAACACGGGAAGAGTTTCTTCCCAAGTGGCGACTATACCATAGTCAGCATGCGAGAAGATTGGTGCGTCTGCATCTTTATTTATCGCAACGATATACTTCGAAGATCTCATTCCTGCCAAATGTTGTATTGCTCCAGAAATTCCTAC
>DAZU01000009.1:0-398 GCA_002507425.1 Euryarchaeota archaeon UBA53 | reverse complement strand
GCAATGTATAGATTTGGATTAACGGTTTTCCCAGTCTGTCCTACCTGCATTGAATGAGGTATTTCCTCCCAAGTGTCGACAGCTGCTCTAGAAGCGCCAACTGCTGCGCCTAATACATCTGCTATTTTCTCTAGATGCGAGAAATTATCTGGACTACCTAGGCCTCGTCCACCTGATATGATTATGTTAGCTTCTGAAACATCTAATCTGGTAGATGCTCGGGCAATGACTTCTTGAACGGCAGTCATAACATCAGCTGACTGATCGACAACTGAAACATTCGCTGCACTCGATGATGCTGCTGGGAATACATTTGCTCTGATAGAAATTGCAGAATCCCCAGAAAGAGAAACTGTCTGGAGAGCTTTCCCAGAGTATATTGGACTTGTAAGGTTCAT
>DAZU01000058.1:565-3441 GCA_002507425.1 Euryarchaeota archaeon UBA53 | reverse complement strand
ACAATCGAATTACTCGATCCTAATGGGCATTCACAAATCCTACATGAGGATGCTGTGATGAGAGAACTTCTTCCCAGCGAATTAGAGGGATTACCAGTCGGCCCTGAGTCTCCAGTTTTTGAAAGCGAAGATTTGTCTTAATCACAGGATTGGTAAATCGATTCCAACATCAAGTGGGTCAGGTAAATCATCCTGTACATGCTGAGTTTCTCCAAAACTCGACCTCTCATCTATTCTTACTGGAGTACTGAGTTTTTCTTTGTACTTATAGTATGAAATAGATTGGAAAAATAAAACAAATAGAAAGAATGTTAGCGTAATACCCGCAGGTATTATCCAGTCATTACCCCCAATTGCAGAATATCCAGTAATTCCAGCAAGTAGTAGGGCGGCCCCACCTAGTAAGGGAAGCCTGAAATTCTTTCCCATATCTACCAATTAACCATCGCCTTGATGAACCTAATCCATCTACGGTACGAATATGTATGGTTCGAATGAGAAGTCCAAGTCCCCGCCCTTGAACTGTCCAGGATGGCTAATGACTGCTGTTGCACCTTGGGGTGAAAATGCGGAAGACGCATACGACCAAGGGTTAGTAGAGATGGGATTGGGAGATTCTCGTCTAATCGAAGTTCAAGGAGCCTTTTTGCCGATGGGGTTTGAAGCGACACCACCACAACCCCTTCCAATGGGTTCTTTGGTAGAATGTCATTTAGCAGTCGCTTACGCATTTGGCGGATCGACCGCCTGCGCTGGTGTAGCTTGGGCAGCATGTACAACACCCGAGGGAGAGGAGTGTGCTGTGGTTGCTAAAATTACAACCGAACTAGACTACGAGGAAACTGAATCTCTATTGAAAAGGAATTTGCAACGCCGATTAGCTAGCAGAGACCTTGAAGTGCAATCATTCGATATTGCAGTAGACGAGGTAACTGCTGCACAAGACCACTATGGAGTTGCAATGGCTGCGCTTATTTTACCCGAATCATTGAAAATGTCATCAAAAGAATCTGTCGGCAGAGTTCGTACAGGCCTCACAAGGCAAGCAACGGATGCTATGGAATCTGCGGCAAGGAGAGTCGATACGAAGGCTCCAGCAGCACCAGCAATGAGACCCGGAGGAAATAAACCTCCAACTAGAGGTAGCACAGATTTTACATTGTGAGGCGAGTCATTGTATACAGTTGTTCGATGTTCAACATGCGGTCGTTGTTGGGGTGTAAAGGGCAAAGCCCGAAAGTGCCCACACTGCGGAAATCCAACTACTAACAATTTGCAAATAGTATCTGTTGTTGATAACGCAAGTGAATTACAAAAAGAAGTATCAATTGCTAATATGCCAGAAAGCATTAGAGATGAATTATTAAGTAAAATTCCAAATAAAGTTTTGACCGACAAAGAACCATCATTTACACAGTTAATGGCATGCATAAGGATTGCCGCTATTGACGATGTTGTCGATATCGAAAGATTAGCTGGAGCATTACGAGGTAAAGGAATTCGAGTAGCGGCCGAAGATGTCGCCGAAGAAGGAATTAGTCAGGGTTTGCTTATGCGAAATGGTAAGAATGAATTTTTGTTGCTTCAGTGACATTCAAGAAGTAAAACATTGGCGGGCTGTTTACAGGGTCTGTGGGTTAGCTTGGCCTATACTCGGGCGTTTGGGACGCTTGGACTCCAGTTCAAATCTGGACAGACCCACCACTATTCATCTCTCGAATGAACCCAAATCAGATGAAAACCAAATTTCGTTTTAATGTAACAAGGACATGATTCAAGATCTTGTTTCCAAACTTGTTTAGAAAAAACTGGGTCCATTTCTCTTTCATGAAATCTGCCCAAATCGCCTTTTTTCTCAGACGTTGGACACTTTGAGTAGTCCCTTGCCATATTTTTGAAAACCTTCAAAGGTTTTTTTGCATTTGTAATTTCATTCAGAATGTTTTGTGCTTGAGACTTTGAACCGACCAAAATATGCCTTGCATGTGCATACCTACCGGATATCCTCATATGACATTCCTAATTATGCTACGTACATGAAATCTATCAATAAAGTGTGTGATAATAAATAGAAACGGTGAGTAAATCCATCCAGCAATATATGTAATCCAAATGAAAACAATAAGAACACTTGGCTTTGTATAAGTGTTGCTTATAATCCTAGAATGCAGTCCTACTAGAAGCATAAATGAGACTTTGGGCAAAAAAGAGAAAATTCTTATCCCACTCGCTTGTCCAGAGTAAATCGCTTTAACAGGAATGTGGAGGATTTTGTATCCACGCTTGCTGAGGTTCATCAACCACCAGTTAGGGTAACCATAGCCTTTCCATGATCTCTCCCAATCCCATTCTCTCAACACTTTGCTACTTGTTGCCGTGTATCCACATTGAGGGTCCCTGATTGTTTGGCCACATGCGAAGGTTGTCAACAATCCAAGCAATATTGTCCCAAATTGTCTGAACAACGGCATTTTACTTACTCTATCCAACCTTTCCCCTTTTACATGATGTGCCCGGTTTTTTAGAATAGGCTGGATAACGTCGAACATGTCGTTTGGGTCCATTTGTCCATCTCCTGCAATTACTACTGAAACAAAATCTGAATCAAAAAAATTCAGTAATCGCTTGTGACCTGCGTCGATTGCTGCACCAACGCCTTCACCTTCAAGACGGATGACTTCTCCCATACGAACCAAATTACCAGTATCGTCAGTTGAACCATCATCTACAACGATTACTTTGTCCACGTATTCAGGTATTGTTGAGGTCACCTTTTCTATATGCTCAGATTCGTTACGAGCGGGTATCACAACTCCAATGAGAGTATCCCCGATCATGTTTACCCGACTAGTTTTTTTATGATAACATGATGTTCT
>DAZU01000058.1:0-231 GCA_002507425.1 Euryarchaeota archaeon UBA53 | reverse complement strand
TCAAAACAAATCTTAAAATGGATATGAATAGAACTTATGTTTATGACATGGCAGAAGTTTTGTCCACTGTTCCTCGTTTTGTGTTTGCTTGCACCAGGTTGTGTAAGTCCTCCTCAGGTATATCCAATAACTGAAGACACTATTGACAGTGAAGACACTGTTGACAATTCAATTCCAGAATTTTTGAACCTGATCGCTGAAACTGCAGCTAGAGATATTGACAGAGGAGAT
>DAZU01000065.1:1361-5442 GCA_002507425.1 Euryarchaeota archaeon UBA53 | reverse complement strand
TTCCAGAAAAGCGCAAATGTTTGCAAGTTTGAGAATTGCACAAATTTAAGAAAAGGCAACAGCGATTTTTGTCGGAAACACAAATCAGTAGGAAGAATAATTTCAGGCAGAATTGCTAGAGAGAAAGCGATTGCTAAGATTGCGGAAAGAGATACAGAAAACCAAGTCATAGAAGTTAATAGAACTCAATCACAAATCCAAAGTGAAATTAAAAACTACATCCCTCAAAATGATGTTAATTACGGTGTGTTACGTTGGTTACTCGGGACAGGATGTATTGCTTTTACGTGGTATATTATTCTAACAGCAGAATCTATTACTCCTTCTATGCTTCAACGATATTTGAACACTGCCTACATAACTTTATTTTTAGGCATCTTGTTGATTTTCTCAACAGCTAAATCTCCCGGAGCACGATGGGGAATAGGTTTACTGATGCTTTTACTTATACCACTTACGTTGTTAATGTTGTTTGTAATAGCGGTATTTCAATACCGGGGGAGGAGGATGTTATGGCGTGTGTGGTCTTTCTGGCTGGGGAGGACCGTAATCTTAAGCCCGTTTCTGTGCAGCTTTTGCCATTTCAAGTGCGGACTGAATTAACGATGCCCTCTCGAGATTTTCACCACCAGGGCAAGTGTCCCTGTGACCACAATCTAAGCAAATTGATTCATCCTTCGCCAAAGGTATTTGCGACAAATCCAGTGCCGGACCCAGCCTGCCATACAACTCTTGCATTTCTGAGATATCTTTCATTATTATCCACCTTGCATCTTGAATATCGGTCAGATTACAAGTCTCGATCCATCGATTCCATTTGCCGCAACTCCAGACAAAATTCTCAATTACATACCTCTCATGATTTGAAGGTAGGCCTTTTTGATTTATAGCCCAAATAACCATTGCAGTATTTTCCAAAGATTTGTGATGTTGTAATTTATTCAAACCTTGAACGTTAAATCTCAACAAATGACAGTTTCTTCCTTTTATCCAAACAATATCAGGTGATATGTGTAATTCAAAATCATTCACGACGGTTGACGTAAGACGTGAAAAAATGAACCATTGCTCAATTTTACCGTTTAATATCTCTGAAAATGGGGCTGCTGATATTATTGAATGATATCTCATACAGCAAATTTCAACTAATCTATCTATCTCTTTTTGATTAATATTTCTTCTAAGAGAACTTGATTTTCCAATTCGTTTTTCAATTACAGCCAGCACAGACTTTTGTCTTTTTAATCCACCAATTATACGACTTCGTATTTTTAGAGCAATGTCATTTTCCTCCCACTTCACCCCTCTACTGACACATTCCAACCTCTGAATTATCAACCCTCTTAGAGCTCTTTGCATCAAAATATAGGGAGATGTCCAATTGGAAATATTGGTCAGGTGGCGATTAAATCCTCCTTGTTTTTTCTTAAAGCCATATTTCAGTATGAAGGCTCTAGGGCATTTATTCAACAATTCCCTTCTTGTGACTGACCATGTTCGAGGTTTGTTTATCCATTGTATCTTTTTTTCATTCATCAAGAATTGCGATTAACTTCAACCATTGTCAAACCTTCGTATAAACAACAACTGAATATTTGGGATTTACAAACCCAGTGAATCATTGGAGGTTATCTACAACCGATGGTTTTGTGCAAGAACAAGTCGTTTACTATAATTAGGTTAAGCAAAAGCGGGGAATAATGCCGACAGGAACAGTAAAATGGTTTAACCAGACAAAAGGTTATGGATTTATAGAACAAGAAGAGGGACCAGACCTCTTCGTGCACAAATCTCAGGTAACTGATGAAATAAAAGACGGAGATTCCGTAGAGTTTGAGGTCGGTGAAGGGCCAAAAGGCCCGAACGCAATCAACGTAGTTAAGTTAGAATAGTGTAAAAACGTTACACTCTGACACTGTGTTTACCTGTCTATGCAGGCAGTAATCTTTCTTTGAATGAGTAAACATCATTATTTACAGGATGACAATGTAATTGACAAGTGGTCATAATGAGTTCCACCAGTCGAGATATGCGATTAACTACTATTGTTGTAATATCAGTATTTTTAATTCTCTTTTTGGTAGTTAGTGCTGTTGATAATAATTCAGTAGTTCTGAACGGATACTCAGCAATTCTGTGTTCTGCTGCGATTTGTATCGGTATGCAATGGATAGCATGGATACCCGCATCTATTGCAAAAACTGAGAGATTCTATGACTTAGTTGGTGGCTCAACGTATCTCATAGTAGTAGGGTTCAGCCTCTGGGCAGGGTCTCAGTCTGAATCGCCAAGTTTGAGAGAATTGATAGTTAGTTTACTTGTTGTGATTTGGTCTTTGCGCCTGTCCAGTTTCCTCTATTTTCGTATTCACCGAACTGGAAAAGATGGACGCTTTGATCAACTCAAAACATCACCAATACGATTTCTCGTCCCATGGACTATTCAGGGCCTGTGGGTATTCCTAACAATGGTAGTGGTTATTGTAATCAATAGCCAAGCTGATTCAGCTCCTGCTTTAGGAATATGGGACGCAGCAGGATTGTCGATATGGATAACTGGGTTTAGTATCGAAGTTATTGCCGATAATCAAAAAACAGCATTCAACTCAGACTCTCGCAATCAGGGTAAATGGATAGATAGTGGTTTGTGGTCCTACTCTAGACATCCTAACTACCTGGGAGAAATCCTTCTGTGGACTGGAATCGCCATATTTGGAGTGTCCTGCTTTACAGGTCTAGAGAGAGTCGCTTGGATTTCGCCGCTTTTCATCTATCTTCTCTTAACAAAAGTTAGTGGAATTCCAATACTCGATAGACGCGGGTTAGAAAAATGGGGAGATGATGTAGAATATCAGAAATATAGAGAAAATACTCCAGCTCTGTTCCCTCGATTCAACAGAAAATCATAAGTTTCTACAATAGTTGATAATTTATAATTCCACATTGTCACAAATCACAAAGAGTGAAATTATATTGTTGTTGTTCCTAGGATGGAACATGACTACTATTACGGAATACTATTCACGAGCCTTTAGCTCAGAACTATTTTTCGGAATGAGAATGGTAATCAATATCGGCACAGTATTGGTTATGTTGTGGTTATTTGCTCTGGCTTATCTTGTATGGAGGGCCGACTCAAAATCCCTTCAGAATCGCTTTATTGCGACGTTACTCTCTGTTGAGGCTTTCAAGTGCATTTGGATTGCTATGGACATATTTCCATTCATGCACGAATGGAATTCATTTTGGCTTGTTGCATGGAAAATCAAATTTGATTTCTTTTTCTCTATGCAAATCGCTGCAATCTTCCTCTATCTGTGTTTCCCCATTTACTATAGAATAAGAGGCTTAGGATTCATGTATCGCCCAAGTTTACAAAAACATGCATACTATTTACCTCTGGCTATCGGGATCGGGTTATGGTTGACGATACAGGGCATGCAGCCCTTTGCTGTGGACAATCTTTCATGGATAGAGTGCACCGCAGAAGGCTCGGCCCCAATAATCCATGAATTCCTTGGTTCTTCTAACTCAGCGGTTGTTACCAGTGGGATTGAAACAACATTTCCTGATAATGTATGTCCAGCAGCATTCGACGCTACACTTGGAGATGAACCGTTTGGGATATGGGCCATAGTATTCGCCCAAACTCCAATTTCTATTGTTGCATTACTTTTTATTCGCTCATCAATTAAGAAAAATTTGGAAACCAAGGACATCCAAGATAATAACCAAATCTCGAATTCATTTTACATCGGATTCTTAGGAAAAGTGATTGGAAGTTTCTTGTTTTTCATCACTTTGCTATTTATCCTACCGATGCTAAATGGCGGTATAGTACCTAACTTTCAAGATGAAATAACATGGAGGTATTCAGATCCTACATTTATGGCTCGTTTCAAATATTTCCTGTTCATTCTGGTATTCGCTTTCGGAACTATTGGTCTAGCCTTTGAAGCAATGATGTTCGTTCATGCTTCACTAAAAGACTCAGTTTTCGGTATTGACCAGGACTTGAGGAGAACCTTTAGAAACGCAATATTCACTGGATTTGGAGCATTCCTTTTCATCCTTACAAGCGA
>DAZU01000065.1:0-967 GCA_002507425.1 Euryarchaeota archaeon UBA53 | reverse complement strand
GGAGTAAGAAGACCTGTTCTTACATTAATTGATGGCTTTTCAGGCAAATTGATTCCTACTAGCTACACATTCGAGGAAACTCAGTATTTGAAGGCCTATTCAGATGTTGTCATTGATGGAGAAGTAAGTGAAAAAGAACGTACTTTACTTTCAACCTTAGCGACTGCTTACGGAATAGATGACACTAGGGCTTCAGATCTCGAACAAAGATTTGACAATGAAGATTTATCTAACCTAGACGTCGAGGTCTAGATTATTACTCAAAGCATTAACTGTTCCTAGTGAGCAAAGGGTAGCCTTTTGAAGTGGCTCGGATTTTATCCTTGCCTTTCCATTGTGACCAGAAGGTGTGATGTATGCCCCCATCCACTGGTGATTGGTATGACTGATATCAATCTCCAACCTTCGGAACTGTGTTCTTTGATTCTATCATGCAATTCTATTTCGCCCTCATCCACTTTTGGATCCATTTTTTTTTTGAGTTGAAATTTGACATTGAAGGTTTTGTATTCGTATGAATTAGCCATGTATGTTGCATTTGTCGACGATTTATTTACCCATCTATGGTATGAATAATCAAATCGGACTATTCTCAAGGGTTCATCCTAATACCCATTCGAACACAATTGTTGTTCGGAACGGTTTTGAGTGGGCCGTTCGCATCGCTACACAATGATTTACTTTTTCCCGAATGTACGATTCTAGATAAAAGGAAGAACTCATCATAGGGGCAAGAAGTGCAGGAAGTGATACGCACAGATATTGTCAAATACAACACTCACTCAGAAAAATCCATGCAGAAGTGGGAGTATAAGATATTGCAGTTCTCGATAAGTCAGAAATTACCACCTGAGAATTACTTGAATCAACTAGGAGAACAAGGATGGAAAATTTCTGCATCTGGAGGTATGGCCAGAAATCCTGGGGGTCACGGCTGGATCATATTGATGAGAGAGAAAATTTAATC
>DAZU01000074.1:915-8918 GCA_002507425.1 Euryarchaeota archaeon UBA53 | reverse complement strand
ATCTCTGAGATGTCAGAATCCTCTACATATGCTTGCCTTGTTACCATAACAATCACATCCATAAAGCGGTCAATTACACCTTCAACGTTTGATACATAACCTGTTGATGAGGAACCCGGTTTAACTTCCAAGTCTAATTCTTCAATCCTTACGGTGCAAGAAGAAGAGCGAACAACTCTAGCACGAATATGTTCAGGTTTACTGATTACAAGTTTGCAACCTCCTGGTTTTCTTCCTTCAGCTGGGATAAAATCTGATTGACGCCAACCACATTTATCGCAAAGTATCGTAACCTGAGTATGCTCTCCGAAATACGGAATCTCATCAATGTGAGTCATCATCTTTACCTCGCCCTCTGCATTACAAACTGGGCAAGGTATGTCTATGGGGATTTGATTCATACCAACACCTAAACAAATTCTGAACCTTCAACTGCAAAAGCTTCGGAATCTAAACCTTTCACACCCTTACAACCGGGTGGGAGTAACATCAACCTTGTGTCTGTTAGCCTTATTATTTGGCCTCCCAGGTCATGCAGGATGAATTGGTTAAGTTGCTCGATTGCTTTTTGTAATTCTAAATCCCTAGTCAATAACTTCTCCATTCTTACGATAACAACCTCACCATCAGATAACCAATCCATTAGATTGTAAATACCCGTCAGATCATGTAAAGTCGCTCTATGAATTACCAACCCGCTTACGTTTGAAGGAACTGGTGCATTAGGGTATAATTTCCCCAAGTCGTGATATCGATTAGCCACATCTGAAACAACTTTCGAAATATCTGATGTTTCTGATGGGAGATTTAGTTTTCTCGGTTTACCACCACCAAAAGCATTTAGCGATGTTTGGTTGTTATCCTCGTCGCTCATATTTGCATGGAAGGACGGTTGGTTCATAAGGGTCCCGCGAGAGGGAGGCTCAACCCCGCCCAACGTGTGGGGGTCTTGGGAAGGTGAAAATATGCAAGAAGGGCCAAGCGCAGTCAAGACTGGGACTAGTACAATAGGCATAACATTCGACGGAGGTGTTGTTGTTGGGGCTGACCATCGAGCAACTATGGGACATTTTGTTGCTAACAAAAGCGTTCAAAAATTGTTCAAGATTGGTGACAACCTAGCACTTACAACTGCAGGATTAGTAGGACATGCGCAATCGCTCGCAAGAACACTTGCTGCCGAAGTTTCCTTGTTTGAATTAAGAAGAGGCGATTCAATGACTGTAAAAGGAGCTGCAACTCTAACAGCAAACATTCTTTCTGGAAGACCTCATTGGGTTCAACTTCTGATTGTGGGTGTCGATTCTGATGGTGGGTCCGTTTATTCCATAGATTCCGCAGGTGGATCAATTCCTGATGTTTATTGTGCAACTGGGTCAGGTTCGCCATACATGTATGGTGTTCTTGAAGATGGATTTAGTGAAAATATGTCAAGGAAGGATGCCGTTGCTTTAGCAGCCCGAGCTTTATCTGCCTCAGCACAAAGAGACGCCGCCTCTGGTAACGGAATGGACCTTGCTGTCATTACGGCAAAGGATGGATACGTTCCCGTTCAGCAAAGTGAGATCACATCTGTTCTAAAGAAGTGAATAATCAAACTCCAATCACGGATAAGTGCCGTGAATCCTCTGATTAGAGGATCACAATTTCTATCTGTGAAATGGAGGTGATTGTTGTATGAGACTTAGTTTCAAGGAAATGAAAGATGCGATTGCAGAAATTGTCCCAAAAGATGTAGATTACGAAGTCGATTTAGAGGCTGGGGACATCGCTATCATAACCCCCACTCCGGACTTATTTGGAGGCGGTGAAGGCTTAGTTGGTAAAATAGCAAAGAAAATCAAACGACGAATTGTATTAAGGCCGCACATCTCAATCATGAAGAGTGAAGCCGAAACTGAAGAATATATCAGAGGATTGATTAGCGATGTTGCCGGTATCGATTCGATTTATTTTGACATGTGCTATTGTGAAGTTACTGTTATTTGCGATAATCCGGGAGACGCTGTTGGAAGAAAGGGTTCAAACGCCAAATCCATCAGAGACAATTGTGGATGGTTGGTGAAATTCGAGAGGACCCCAGCGATACAATCCAAAACGATTCATGACATCAGAGGATACAGGGCTTCACATGCAAAGGAACGCAGAAAACTGCTGAAGGACTTTGGATTGAATATATACCGACCGCAGAGACCAGGTTCATTTTGGGTAAGAACTACCGGGCTGGGATCTTACAGAGAAGTTGGTAGGGCATGCCACTTGGTGACTACAAACGAAAGTCGAATTATGATTGACGTTGGTGTAAATATAGCAAATGATTCAGATCCAATGCCATATTTCACAGCACCAGAAGCTTTGCCGATTGAAAAAATTGATGCCGTTATTTTGACACACGCTCACCTTGACCATGCTGGAATGCTGCCGGTTTTATTCAAGTATGGCTATGATGGCCCGGTTTATTGTACACCTCCGACTCGCGATTTGATGTTGTTGTTGCAAACAGATTATCTGAAAATAGGGGGAGCTGAGGGCCGAAGAGCACCTTATGACATGGAGGATATACGAACTTGCATGAGACATGTGGTAGACGTAGATTGGGGCCAAACCGTTGATGTAGCGCCTGACATAAAACTAACATTCCACAATTCTGGTCACATCATAGGTTCCTCCTCTTTACACCTCCATGTAGGGAACGGTAAACACAATATCGTTTTCTCTGGAGACCAAAAATATGAGAAATCATGGCTCTTTGACGCAGCTAGTAGTAGATTTCCTAGGTGTGAAACTCTCATACTAGAATCAACCTACGGGGGAGACGGGGATTTCCAACCTAGTAGGGAAGAAGCGAACCAAGAGTTGCAAGATATTGTAAGCAGAACTATCAAACGAGGAGGGAAAATGATATTCCCAGTTTTCGCAGTTGGGAGATCACAAGAAGTTATGATTGCAATTGATGAATTGTTCAAATCTGAAATTGTCAAACCTGTCCCTGTTTATTTGGATGGAATGATACAAGAAGCAACAGCAATTCATGCCTCACATCCGAATTATTTGACTCAATCTCTGCGAAAGGGGATACTCAAGGACGATGGAAATAATCCATTCACTAGCGATTGGTTTAGACCGGTCCAAGGAAGAGATATGCGTGAGTCAATTCTTACAGATAGCGGACCTTGTATTGTATTAGCGACTAGCGGAATGATGAATGCAGGACCAGTAATCAATTATTTCCAGCACTGGGCACATGATAATAGAAATTCACTATGTTTTGTAGGATATCAAGCAGAAGGAACTCTTGGTAGAAGATTACAAAAAGGATTTACTGAGGTGCCGCTAGTTGTTAATGGTCAAACTGAGATAGTGCAAGTTGGTTGTGAAATGACGACTATTGATGGTTTCAGTGGCCATTCCGACAGAAGACAATTAATTGAATTCGTAGAACAAATGAGTCCTAGACCTAAGAAAGTCATATTCCACCATGGTGACTTCTTCAAAGCAAACGAACTAGGTAGAGCGCTAAGAGAGAAATTCAAATTGAGGACATTTTCTCCTCAGAATCTTGAAACATTAAGACTATCTTAATCACTGAAAGAAATTATCTACCAGATGTGATGTTTGATCCTTCAACTCTGAAAGATTGCTCAACCATTCACAAGCCCTGTCAATACACATCTGTTTCATCTCCCCTGCAAGTATTTTTCCAGAGCGGTAACTCTGATTAAGTTCCGCCAAGAAGGCATCATCTTCCTCAAAGAAATACATCATGTACTGAAATGCAACATCCTTATCGGGGTCTCCTCCGAGTCTGCGATGTTCCTCGATTGTAGCCTGACCTCCAGAAAATGACTTTTTTATTTTCTTTTCTGCCGTCTCAGAATTATCGCTTAGGAAGAGTGTTGTCTTTGGTTTTGATGAAGACATTTTATCTCCTGTCATTCCAACTGCGAACCTGTGGTATGTGCTGGATGGAGATAAGAGACCCAGTCCTCCCATGGACCTTTCTAACCTCAATAATGCCATTTTGATGGACCCCTTGTCTCTTAAAGTAGCACTTGGAATATTTACTGTCCCGTGTTTTGGATTGGAAATAATGTCTGAGAATCCTAGACTAGAAATTGATTGAACAACTTGAGAGAAAATATTCTTTCTAACGTCTTTATTGACTCTACCATTAGGTTCAATACCCATAACTTTTCTATTATCTTCTTGTATCGAAACCCCAATTTGCAATCCCATTTTAGCTTGAGTAACGTTAAACCAATTCGTCTTAGAAGCAAGACCTCTTGTGAGCCTTAAATGTGGATCTTGATCAACACCTACTGGAACAACAATTGGTCTAAGACCTCCATATTCATCAAGCTGCGGATGCAAAATATCTCCTGCTTGGACCAGCGGAGCTTGGACATGAGCAAGATTTGTAGACCCGTCAAATCCGTAAATCGCCTCTAATTCCGACAAATTTGTTCTTTTCCCAAGTTGAAATCCTAGTTTCTGAACAATATTTCTTTCTGATTGAAAATAAACAGTTGTATTCTCCGGATTTAAGCCAAGTGCGGCGTAGTATGCAACATATTCTTGTTTTGCGATTCTTCGTCCTTCTTCTAATGACACCCCTCTTGTGGCATTTGACTCAAGATCCGCAACCGCAATAGTAACATCTCCCCCTGCCTCTTGGAACCATTTTACTTGATCTATGACCATCGAGTGACCAAGGTGCATTTTTCCCGAGGGCATTAACCCGGTTAAAACACCAAATGGGTCGCCTTTTCTACTAGCCTCTAGAATGGTATCAAGCTCTCTGTGAGCGAATATTATTCCTCTTCGCTGAAGCCTCGAGGGATTTGGAATCACTAGGTTGTCAAGTGATGAAAGGCCGAATTGCTCAATGATTTTTGAATAATCGGTTGATTGTGCTGACCCCCATGGATCGATTGTCAGTTTATCATTCATCATCATCACCCTCCACGGTATTAGGCATCAACTCTTCGGCTTTCCCGTAATCAATCGTATCTTTCTTGAGTACTAACCAAATTCCCGAGACACTAGCTAATAGAACGCCAATTCCTGCGTAAGGCAACCATGTTAATCCTTCATCAAGACTACGAGGGGTTATCAACCACGTAAACCGCAAAAAATCATCATCTACAAATCTCTTTGACCACAGAAACAAGTCTGTTGTTGAATGACCTGCAATTGTTAAAGCGCTGCTCTTATTATTGAAGAACTGAGTTCTTCCAACTATGTCATAATCAACCTCATCTGTTAGGTTAAAGTAAATCTCATTCCCCATCCTGACGCTGAAATATAGAATATCACCTTCTTGCCTGTATCCTTCAACGGTGTTTGAGTCTTCTTCAGCCATAGGTGCTAAGTTTGAATCTATGACAGACGCACCAGATATATTTGCAATCCATGTAACGGGTATATTCCAGGAATTTGTAGCCGAACGGCATGCGATAGTGTCTAGATGCTCAAAATATAATGTAAACGAGGTCATGTTGTGGTCAAATTCATAACACCTTTCAACTGACCAATATGAATATGCTTCACCCCAAGTTGTGAACCAGACATCGTTTCTCTGTGACAGCATTTCAACCAATTCAGAATCATGTCGAACGGTAATTCCATCAATCCTACCAATCCAATACATATTCACCAAACCACCTTTATCCAATTCAGCTCTAAGAGAATCAATATCTGCAATCCCTTTCTCTAGAGAACCGCCTCGCCGTCCTAAGTCATACCAGTCATATTCGTATTCAGGTGTGTCGTTTGAAGAATGCCAAGCTGTTGAGGACTGGCCTGTATTATCTCCATGCACAACAAAGCCCATCTTGGATATGGTAGTATGTTGGGCAGCAGTTAGGTCATTTGGGGTGTAAGTTGATAGAGGTTTATTTCCCCATTTTGAAGCATCAATACGAGACTCAATGTAATCTTTACATTCCATTGCGACAGCACCAGGGTCGGCTCGCCACGCAAGATTTGGCATACCATAGCACCCAAACTCATTCCCATTTTCAACATGGTCTAGACCAATTGTTGCCAACCAGCCATCCTCCTCCCATTCAACGTCTGCTAGAACTGATGGAGCAAACATTGCTGTTAGCAACATCGCCAAGACTACAAGACGCATGCGAACTGCTCATTTTGGGTTACATTTCATCATTACCTTGCGTTGTTGGTAAGTAAGCATCAAAGACATGATTGTCACCCAGCCGTTTGATGAGTGACTTAAAACAGGCGTGGATGAGTTTGGAAAGTCATTGGAAAATTCAACCAAAAGATGCAAGAATTACAGGTGATAGATCGTACGGATTTTTGAGATGGACCCTGTCATCACCACTAAGGTTTTTACTTCGAGTCAAAATTAGCGGAATAAAAAATGTGCCAAAGAGTGGCCCTACAATTTTAGCTGCAAACCATCTATCGCATGTGGACCCACTTGTGGTAATCCTTGCATCTAGGAGAAAAACCCACTACCTAGCAAAAGATGGTCACTTCAAAAATTTTGCATTAGCATCCTTCATGCGGGCTACTGGTCAAATAGAAACAAATCGAGAAACAGGGGGTGCTGAAGCACTATCTAGTGCTGCTGTAGTTTTGCATGCAAAAAGAGCACTAGGCATATTCCCAGAAGGTACCAGATCAAAAAAGGAAAAACCTCCCTATTTACTTCCGGGTAAAACAGGTATTGCAAGGCTTTCTGCTTCTAATCCCGATACACCCGTAGTCCCTATTGGGCTGGTTGGGACAAGAGACTTCATGACCCCGGGAAAACATAAATTTCCAAGACTCTGGAAAAGAGTAGAAGTCTCGTATGGAGAACCTGTCACATGGTGGGCTTGGCTGGAAAATAACTCAGACCCGGTTACACTACAAAAATTAGGTAAAAAAGAAGAGCATGAAATAAAAAAATCACTTGCTGAATTGTATCGAAAATTCACAGACGATTTTATGCAGATGATAAAAAACCAGGGCGCTCCGTGAAAATCCTCAAAGGCTTTCATAATCCCCGTGGAAAATGATGCGGGAATACCTTGACTTGATGCAACGGGTTTTGGATGAGGGAGAGGAGAAATCCGATCGCACTGGTACTGGCACGTTGTCTGTATTTGGTCACCAGATGAGATTTGACCTTTCAAAGGGTTTCCCGATGGTGACTACAAAAAAACTCCATCTAAAATCAATAGTTCATGAGTTACTTTGGTTCCTTGCAGGAGATACAAATATTGGGTATCTACAAGAAAACGGTGTTAGAATTTGGAACGAATGGGCAGACGAAAACGGCAACTTAGGCCCAGTCTATGGTAAGCAGTGGCGGAAATGGGAAGCCAAAGATGGCAGAGTCATCGACCAGGTAAATTTGGCTGTTGATATGATAAAAAACAATCCCGATTCTAGACGAATAATTGTCAGTGCCTGGAATGTTGGTGAGTTGGATGAGATGGCACTAATGCCCTGCCACGCATTCTTTCAATTCCATGTTGCAAATGGAAAACTAAATTGCCAATTGTATCAAAGAAGCGCAGATGTATTCCTAGGCGTGCCATTCAACATTGCATCATACGCGTTATTGACCCATATGATGGCACAGGTTTGCGAATTAAAACCCGGAACATTTGTTCACACTATTGGTGATGCGCATCTCTACAATAACCACCTTGAGCAAGCAAAGTTGCAGTTATCGCGTGAACCAATTGAACCATTACCAACTTTGAAATTGAATCCTGCAATAAAGGATATCGATGACTTCACTTACGAGGACATCGAAGTTGTTGGATACGAACACCATCCCCATATCAAAGCCCCAATTGCAGTGTGATTGCCATGCTCAAAATGATAGTTGCTTGCGATAGAAATGGAGCTATCGGAAAAGATGGAGATCTGCCTTGGAGACAGTCAACAGACTTACAGTATTTCAAGAAATTGACAATTAATTGTAATTTAATTATGGGGCGAAAGACATGGGAATCGCTTCCTGGGAAACTGCCTGAAAGGGA
>DAZU01000074.1:0-499 GCA_002507425.1 Euryarchaeota archaeon UBA53 | reverse complement strand
GGTGGGGGAGAAATATATGAATTATTTTTGCCGCACGTCAAATACCTGTATAGGACAATAATCGATACTAGAGTTGAAGATGCAGACACATTTTTTCCTGATATAACAGGGATGGGGTTCACACTAGAGAGTGAAATGAGTAAAGATGCTGGACCTAAAGACCAACATGATATGACATTCCAAGTTTGGGTAAGAAAATGAAACATGCTTCTCAAGGAAATGTAGGAATAATTGAAATGTTAAAGACTGGAGGGTAATTCATGAGCGCAGGTCTAGTAATCGGAGCGATTGCAGGAATCTTAGTAATTATTGTATTAATTTGGTTTATTTCAACATGGAACAGACTAGTTAGATTAGAAGAAAATGTCAACAAGTCTTGGGCTGATATTGATGTGTTGTTAAAACAAAGATACGACATGATTCCAAACCTTGTCAATATCGTCAAAGGATATGCCGCTCATGAAAAGGAAATATTCGAACAATTCGCACTAGCAAGGCA
>DAZU01000129.1:11823-23068 GCA_002507425.1 Euryarchaeota archaeon UBA53 | reverse complement strand
TTCCAATTCTTTGCCTTTCCAGCTCGTAGTGATACTAGGTCATTTAGTGCTTCAGATAATTTCTTATCCACCTTAGACAACTCATTCAATGATTCTTTACAATCAATACCTAGGTGAATCTTTAACAGAACGCTGATAACACTCAACTCTGCTTCCAAATTCTCAAGACCTACAATTTGTTTTAAACCCTTTTTGCCATTTAATTGAGCCCAAGCTTTCTTCAGACCAGCCCTAATTTTTGCATTTGAAATCCTGAGCTCGTACTGTGAAATTACATCTGCTAAGGCCTTTGAATCCGCCGGATCTATCCAAGATATACTGAGATCAAGAGATGCATGGGATTCCTCTGCAACCTCGATTGTAGGAAATGAAGCAAATTGAGCCAATATAGGCGTTGCTTCAGCCATTTTCAACCATACAGGGTGAACCCCATCTTTGCTTACAGATTCTCTCAAATCGGTCAAAATTGAATCCCAGGTTTCATCCCAATCATCTTCAAAAAGAGTTTTTCGAATCAACAAAACTGCTAACCTGTAAGCTTCTGGGGAACCATCATTGATTATCGCCTCATTAGCCTTTGGAAGCCATTCCATTGGACCTGCGCTACCCTTGCTGCCTCGCCTAGTTCTGCTTCTTCGGGTTCTAATCATGCTCTGACCGGAGGGGCCATCCTCACCACCTGGAATTTGAATCTCGTTCAAGGCTATTAAAAGGAGAGACTTCCAAGGTCTTTCTAACATCTCCCACTCAGGAGATTTAGCCACTAATCTCTGTCTGGTGGACGGAGGAGAATGCTTTTTCATACCTATGTCTAGGCATGATAGTAAGTTATTCTCTTGCAGTGCAATCACCTCTCCGAGATGAGCCGTATGTCGGGCGGCTTTAGAGCCACCGGCGGATTTGTTAATCGCAAGGATGCCGTTCTAAGTTCCAGTGGCAATATTTATTCCTCAGTTTCATCAATTTCCTTAGGTTTATCAGAGCCTCCAAGCCAACGAGGAGTCCACCAATTCCATTTGCCCATCAGACGCATTGTTGATGGAACTACAAGGGCCCTTACGATAGTAGCATCTAGGAGAATGGCTAATGCCAAACCTAATCCAATTTGCTTCAATATTACAACCGAGGATAATCCAAATGCCATGAATACGACCACCATAATAGCAGCTGCTCCTGTAATTAGTCGCCCGGTTTTCTGCAATCCATTTGCAACTGCAAGCGTGTTATCCCCCGTATTCTCCCATTCTTCATGAATTCTGGATAACATGAGAACCTCATAGTCCATTGAAAGACCAAACACAATACAGAACATGATTACTGGGTTAGTTGTTTCAATGGGTTGAGGTGTAAAATTCAACAACTCAGCACCATTACCCCATTGGAATACAAACACTAGCATTCCAAATGATGCTGATATTGAAAGAATATTCATTATAATAGCCTTAATTGGAATAATTATACTCTTAACCTGAAGATAAATAAGAACAATTGTGGATATGAATATGAAAGCCAGCGCAATAGGCAGATTTTCTATTATTGCATCTAAGACGTCCAAACTGTAGGCGGAAAATCCTGCGACCATAACCCTAGAATTTTCTCCAGTGACTAATTTAGCAAGCAAATCGTTTCTATCTTCTCTTACATCATAAACAAATCCTCTACCATCTTCGCTAGTTATTGGACCACTGAGTGAGAAGACTACGTAGGTTACATTATTTGAAATGAAACTTGATCTGAGGTATTCTCGAGTGATTATTTGTTCTGTTGTTAGGTTTTCTTCAGGAGTAGTCCAGAATTCTACCACCGTGGACTCGGTTAAATTTTCAATTGGAGGGAAAGCATATCCAAAACCATTGATGACTCTAGAATCGTTAACCTGCTCGCCCATCCATTTGAACATCACTCGAATATTTTCCTCAGAGAGGGGGTCTGCACCATCGAAGTCGAAAACTACCATGGCTGAATTTACGGCCTCATTGGGCCATTTATCGTCCATAAGTTCGAGACCGATTCTAGTTTCATCATCGGGCGGTAATGCATCTCTGGATGCGATAGAGAAATCAGCCTGCAAAAATGGTAAACCTGCCCCGAGCAAAATTACCAAAGTAGGTATCAAAACTGCCCAAGGACGTTCCATAACTGTGTTGGCTATTTTTGACCACAGGCCATCTTCCTCATCATTGTCTGTGCTAAAAGCAATAGGTAATCTGTTGGGTATTCTAAAAACGCGATTCTTTTTCGTTGTAATCTTAACGATATTTTGCTTGTCCATCCCCCTACCGATTATGGACAGTAGGGCTGGAAGAACAAGTATTGAAAATATCATAGCAACAGAAACTGCAAGGGTCCCTCCAATTCCCAAACTGGGAAGGCCGGTATTTTCGAAAAACAACATCCCCATCAGACCTATTGCTACTGTTACTCCGCTGAAAAAGACCGCTTTACCAGCAGTAGCCACTGTCATTGCCGTAGATGTTCTAATATCTCGGCCTCTGTTGAGTTCTTCTCTAAACCGGTTAACCATGAATAACGAATAGTCAACTGAAACTCCAATCCCAATTAATGTAATTATATTAAGAGCATATTGTGTTACATCTGTATTATTGGAAAGCCAGATAGTTATTCCCATAGCGGATAAAACCGTCAAAAACGCAACGCCAAGAGGTAGTATTGCGGCTATTAAAGTCCCGAAAACTATTCCAAGAATAATCAATGTGAGTGGCCCAGAAATTAATTCTGCTTTTATTAGGTCTTCTTGTATTCTTACGTCAAAGATTACATCGATAGCAACATTTCCGGTTCTCCAACTGTCAAACTCGGAATCAATCACAATATATTCGTAATTTTCAGCATACAGTTCCTTCGCTTCTTTTCGATCAAGATTTATGTTGACAATATTCTTAGCCCAAAATCCATTTTCATCTTCGTAAACAAAATCAGACCTTTCCTCTCCTGTTTGATTCCATGAATAGTTGATAGTCACGATATTGTCGGGTTTATTTTCAAACTTGATTAGTGCTCTTTTTACAGCATCTTGCCATTCTTCCGAAGAGTCATCTAGGGAATCATGGTGAACTAGAAACACAAAACGCTGGATATCCTCGTCTTCTCCAAAAAATGCATCCTCGACTATTTCACCAGCCTCTACCGACTCAAGATCACCTTCTCCCCATGATTCTGCCCAATCGGGACCCATAGTTATCAGACTACCCAATAGAAGGCATGTCAGGATTCCCCCAGCTAGTACTTGAACCCTAAAATCATAAGCGAACAATCCCAATTTGAAAAACGCCCTGTGCCTGATTTTTTCAGGATCTGTGACGCTTTCCATAATCTCAACCCAACAAACATACTATTTGATTACATGTATAAATTAAAGAAATGTCAATTTTTCAGTAATTTTATTTCTCTATCGGCCCACAGGTCCAACCATTTTTCGATATTATACCGTTTGTCGAGTTGTGTTAGTTTTCCTATTGAGGAGTCCCTAGCCTGTATCCTGCAACCACATGCATTTGCATGACCTCCGCCTGTTGAATCAAGCGCAGTAGCTAGTTTTGAAAGGTCGAAGCGATTTTCCTCAGATCTAAATGAATTGGCATAAAATGAGGCTCCCAATGCTGGTCTATCAGGATTGTCAATGCTTCCGTCTAGGTATCCGTGAATCACACAGCAAGCTAGCGCTTCATCTCCTGCTAGTGCTGTTATCAGATAACCATTTGATCTAATTTCATTCTCACTTAGATCGCAAATAGCCATTCTGTCAATAATAACCGTATTCTTCTTAACTACACTTTCCAAATAATTTCTCTCATTCTTTAGATTATCTAACCTGTCCTTGTGACTCTCTAAAATGTCATCGAGAGGTAACCCTAATGAGAATTGTTTCATCACGGTCTGTAAATGCTCAGGCTCAGCTAAAGACAGCGATCTAGAGAGTCTGAGCACGGGCCCATCTAGCATAAAATCATCATACGAAATACCTCCAGAATCTAATTCGTCCACAATTGGCATTATTTCTTCCAAGTGGCTCAAATCGAGTTCATTTTTCATAAAATCATAAGCTGCTCTTGCCGCAGAAGGGGTGTCTCTCCAAACGCATATTCCGCCAGCTGCGATAAATTGTTTTTCAATTTCTAATGATGGTTTATTTGTCATGTGGTGGTCGAGGTAAAGCCCACAATCTGGATGAAATGGAAGATCGCAAAGTGCTGTTTGTCTGTTAATTAAGTGATCTAAACTTCCTGCCCGCAATATAGCAGGATGGGCAAAGTGAACCTCCAGGTCCGGTTTACCAGATACGAGAATTGCAGCTGCGATTAAACCATCAAGATCAGAGTCTGCAATAACCCTAGTTATGCCATCGAGAGGTGACATTAAACAGTCCTGCAAGATATATTGTTTGAATATGTAGGTTGTTTCAGCATTGGTCATATACATCGGGGATTTCCGAGTATCCAATGGAGACCTCTTGTGGTGTTGTTTTAGTCAATTTTGGCTCTATACTTCTTCTTCAATATCCACAGGGGCACTGGGATTTTCCGAAGGGTCATGTAGAAGAGTTAGATGCAGATAACTTTGATACCGCTGGACGAGAACTCAAAGAAGAGACTGGGATTGAAGATTTTGAGTTCATATTGGATTTTGAATACAGGACATCATACAATTTCAAACACAAGGGGAAGAAGGTAGAGAAACAGGTTTTTTGGTATATCGCAGAAACCGAGACGATGACCGTTAATTTAAGCCACGAGCACAGAGAACATCTGTGGTTGGATTGGGATAGTGCAATGAACCAACTTACTCATCAAGAGAGTAGAGGTGTCTTAGCAGCTGCACGTTCGCATATGGAGTCAGTTGGAAAATATTGAAACCTAATCATTGAAAAATTACTTTCTCATTTCAAATTATCTTCGACCTTTAGGTATCCAGAGAGTTTCTTCCTCCTTCAAAGTCAAAGACACCCATCGAGTAAGAACAAAAATCCAGTCCGAGAGTCTATTGACATACTGGAGTGCTAATGGCCTAATTTCATCTTTCATACTCACCATAGACCTCTCCAGTCTTCTTGTTACTGTTCTTGCAAGGTGCATTTGAGCAACAGGACCAGATCCAGTAGGTAGAATGAAACTCTCTAGGGGAGGAAGTTCCTCAATCCAGTTATCCATTTCGTCGCAAAGCCTATCCGAATCTTCTTTGTCAACCAATTGCATGTATTTTGGAATTTTATCAATCGGACAAGCCAATTCGGCTCCTAAATCAAATAACTCGCTTTGAAGCCTTAGCAAGTGAGGCGCGCAAACGCGCTTGACATCTTTTACTCCCACTCTCTCACGCCCATCTGAATGAATGTCAGGCAGTCGCATACATTCCATCAAAACAATACCCAGCAAGGCATTGACCTCATCGCAGTTTCCCACAATCTCAATTCTTTTATCGCTCTTCGAAACGCGACTACCGTCAACAAGTGATGTTTCGCCTAAATCGCCGCCCCCAGTATGAACCCTAGTAATTCGGACCATGTACGTCCCAACCTATGCTTCAACAAGAGGTCTGCGGCCATCTACACCCGAATCTAAAGGATGCCACCATTCAATATCTTCTTCCCCTTCACACCAAGAATAGAGCACTAGATGTCCATCAACGACTCCATACCATTCGGCATATCCGGGGTCAAAACATGCAATATTTGCTCCTGTTGAGGCAAACCTTTCAGTAATCTCTTGCCACTCTGTCACCAACTCCCCCAATACATCAGCATATTCTGTTACATGCTCATCAAATGGAGGTAGTTTTCCAACCAAGTATTCTAATTCAGAGGTTAAGTCATTAGCTAAATCTTGAATGGATTGGAGACAGGAAAGGCACTTTTTGACTTCAACTAATGAGTTTCTCGCCTCATCGATTGTAACAACTATGCCGTTTTCGGGTAATGCTAACAATGCCATTTCATCAATTAAATCCTCAGCGGACATCGGCTGGCCTGCTAGAGGAGTATTGTCCCAACCTTCTTTCACAGAGGCTCTTTTTGCACAGAGGATTATTCAACTCTGCGGTGAAGGATTGTCTGAATAACCTATTTCGGCAGGATTGTCCTTAAATCGGTGTATAACCTTGCGACTAAAAAATAGAATTACAATTCCCCAAACTAAGATTTCGATTGCTATCAATATCCAAGCGAACGGTCCAGCAGATTCTAGAATCATATTAGCGTTATACGGCTCACCATTGAGGGCCATGTACAGGGATTGAGAAAACAAAGAGGCTCCAAACCAAATGAAAACAGCGTACCAACACACCGTAGAGAGTGCCCAGTCTTCGGCATCCTCTTGATTAACCATATTGATAAATTGTATCTTACCCACATAAAGCCTACCCCGTTTTGTGCAGTTTAAACAGTTGTTTAATACAGGAATAGAATTACTGGGGCGGATTTAACATAGATAAAGCGTCATCAATTGCCATTATCCATTCCTTGGCGACAGCTTCTTGCCCGCCAGACTCTGCAAGCCTTTTTGCCCAGTGCTCAGCCTCTTTCTCATTTCCAACGAAATCATGTATCCTATGAAGTGCGGACCATGCCATAGGGTTAATGTGCTCTTCTTCTAAATCCCAAGCGCGTTCAAAGCACTGGATAGCGCCGTGATCTCCAGAAATCTGTCCCTTTTCCAGTGCAACAATCCCTGCTTTAGACCATGCCATTGGTAGCCTGCCGATCAACAATCCCCTGAAGACAAGCCAGGTTTGGCCTCCACCTAATGCGACGATTGTTGCAAATGCAGCATACTCCTCGGCAACAGTCAATGTTTCCCATTGATTAGCCATCATGGCTGTTGCGGCAACGCAAAACATAATTCCAGCGAATGGAGCTACAATTACCTCATCTCTTGAGACTAACATATTCTGGACACCTCTCAACAACCCTAGAGAGCCATAAATCAATAGGAATAGAAGATGAACTTGGACTTCTGTTGGCCTAGGGCCGCTCTCTCCTAACAAAAATAGGGCAGCAAAAGTTAGCAGAACTAGACCATATCTCCTCGAGGGCCCAGGGAAGGGTTGTCTTTTACTCATCAAGATTAGTGATAGCGATAAGGCGAACTCTAGAACTAGAAACCACCATGTCTCCATGGTATGTGCACAGATAGGCTCATAATTGATTTTTGTTAATTTCTATGATAAGAACTGCCTCGTATTATTTCATTTGCTCTGTAAAGTTGTTCCATCAATAAAACCGCTGCCAATTCATGAGGAAAGGTCATTTTTGATAACGAAATCTTTTGCAAAGAAATATCCTTTGGAAAACCGTCCACAGGACCTACTGCCAAATTTACATCCCTATTACTGAGAGACCATCTTTCAAACCTTTTTGAAAACTGAATTGAAGACAGTTGTTCGCCATTTTCATCAAGGATTATGGTGTCTTTTGGGAGGTTTGATACGTATGCCATACCTCCAATCTTAGAATCATGATATTGGATTTTTACTTTGGGTTTAATCCTTGCTAAATAGTACTCAATCAGTTCCTTCATCCTACTTTCTGAAGGTCTGCCATGTAGATGAACAATAACCCGGCCCATGTTTAGCGGACATGGTTCAACCCCAAGACTATTGACATAAACCTCTAGCAGACTCCATGGGATGGTGGCCATTCAAGAAAAAAGATAGAACCCAGAAAATACCCGACGTCATACGTAGGGATACACGGTCTTGGCTTTCAGATCTACAAGAAGTATGCGAAAGAAACTTCGATGCACCCGAAGAAGCTCGACGACAAATAAGGCAGATGGTAGGAGAATGGAAGGACGCAAATACAGAAGGAGTTATGGAAGATTCATTACTTGAAGGGCTCAATCTTAGAGCCTACAGGCTGCTAAACTCTACTGATGATGAGTTTTCTCAATGGCTAGATGATCTTAGTTTCTGGAAGCCAGGTTGGAGGCCAGATGGAACCGTGCATCCGGATGAATCATGAAGGTGATTCAATTGCGAGAAGAATATGGGAAACGCTGGACAACTGTATATGTTGTATACCTGTCCATTCTGTTGGAAGGTAAGAGGACTCTTGGAACACCTTGGTATTGACCATGAAAGAATTCAAGTAAATCCAATGAAAAGCAAAAAACTGCCAAGCGCACCAGAGTGGAAAAAGGTCCCAATTTGGATTGATGCGGAGAATAAGATTCATATTGATTCCACACCGATTATGAAACACATTGACTCTGTCCACAACGAGGGTAAGCTATGGTCTAGTGACAATAAGGAACGTCGAGACAAATGGATGGAATGGGTTGATTTGCATATGTCAAAAGCTACTATTCCGATTCTGTATGGTAGTTTGGGCTCAGCACTAAAAACAACCACAAGCGTATCAAAATTGGAAAACTTTGGCTTCTTTTCAAAACGACTCTATGCTTGGGCAGGATTCCCAATAATGTGGGGGATTATTGCGAAGAAACGAGTGAAGAAGGATGGAAGAACTCCAAAGAAACTGTGGCATGACCTGTTAGACGAATTTACGGAAGAATTTGGACAAAAGGAATTCTTCGGGGGCGATTCGCCAGATCTTGTAGACTTAGCTGCGTTTGGTTACGTTAGATCAATATCTCCGTATTCACAATTTTCTCAATTAGAAGAGCATGAAGCTGGTATGAAATGGTATCGTGCTGTTGAAGCTACCCTTAGGGTGTAAGCATGGGGTTTGAAGAGGGCCCGTTCGGCCTCAAATTCGTTAAAATTGAGCCCTGTGACGTATTTTTAGGAGAAGATAGGGGTGCGTGGGTCTATGCAAGTGAGCGCCCAAGACATAGGGTCAAGCTACCGCAATTTTTGATTTTAGAATCTCCGATCACAATTGCTGAATACGCACAAATTCTCGGTGAAGAGGCTACGGGTAACGGCTTGAAAGATATGATAACAAATGATGAAATTGATAATGTATGCAAAATTTTGTCAAAACACTTTGATGATGAAGTTCGCAGGCCAACGCAGTCTGAATGGGAAGCCGCACGAAGTCAAATTAAACTCCCAAGAGGTTGGACTGAACTACTGGCTGATGAGGCGACGGGAAACCACCGAGGTGCTCCCCTTGATGGCAGACCGAGAATTGGAGATATGATTGGCCCACTTTCAGGGCACAGAGCATCACAATCGGCTCATCCAACCCGGGAAGGGGTTTTTGCTTGTGTAACTACGCCGGGTGATCGCCCGTTACCAAAGGTAGGTTTCAGAATAGTAGTCTCACCAAAAAGAGAGGGCTCGGTCCCAAAAGTTCCAGATAATGCAAATCTATTATCCAACATCAAAAGCGAGGTTTTCTGGACCACAATTTTAGGAATAATTCCAAGTTTTACCATACCAATTCTAAGAGGTTTCAACTCATACGCATTGGATGGTTGGGCTAATCTTCTGTTTGGAGGACTATGTGCAGGTTTTGTGACCGGAGCGTTTTGGAGACCGAAACGACCAACATGGGCTTTGGATTCTAACGGTGAAATTATTCAGTTGAAAGATTAGTCCAGTAAGATTCTTGCCTTATTGCATCAAGCGCACAAATTGCTGCCATGTTGACTATGTGTCTTACACCATCTGCTCTTGCTAGTAGTTGTACTGGTTTATCTAAGCCTTCCAAAATCGGACCGGTAGTTTCAGCATCTCCAAGTTGTTCTAGCAACTTGTAAGCGATATTTGCAGAAGCCAAATTCGGACAGATAAGAACATTTGCTGGTCCATCAAAGTCCATGAAAGGATACTCTGACTGAATATCCATATTCAGTGCCGTATCAGCTTGCATTGGACCGTCTATACTCAGAGATGGATCCATCCCTCTAGCAATATCGATTGCCTCCTCTATGCGTTCAGATCTTTGTGCTCGGCTGCTACCAAAATTTGAAAATGATAACATTGCAACTTTAGGCTCGATTCCAAATCTTCTAGCAACCTTAGCAGTTTGGACTGCTATGTCAGCTAAGGTCTTGCTATCAGGATATACATTTACAGTTGCGTCGCCTAGGAATATCAACCTTCCCTTAACTACCATCATGTAACAACCTATGGCACAATGGTTGTCATCATTGCTACCGATTACCTCAAGGCAGGGACGTAACACATCTGCATAATTCCTACTTACACCGCCGAGGAAACCATCAGCTTCTCCTGAGTCAACCATTTGAGCAGCAAAATATGGACGACTTTTCAATAGCCTTTGTGCATCAATTACTGTCATTCCCTTTCGACTTCGATTTTCTAATAGTTTTAAGTCATAATTTCCGATTCTTCTCTCATCATATCGCGGATTAGTAATTTCACATTCAAATTCTATGTTCAAAGATTCCATTTTTTTACGAATGCTATCATAATTACCTAACAAAATCGGGACGCAGATATCTTGCTCTATGCACTGTGCTGCTGCTCTAATTACCTTTTCATTATCGCCTTCAGGGAATACTATCCGTTTCTTTCGCCCCTTTACTTGATTGAACACACCTCTCATTACAGAATATGACATACCAAGTCTTGCTTCGAGTGACTCACGATACCTCTGCTTATCAAAGTCCTCTGGTTTTATCGCAGCTATCCCTTCTAAAACAGCCGCTTCGGCTACATCTGAGGCTTCCCAAATCAAGACCCGTCTGTCAAATGGTTTGGGTATTATGTAATCTGGCCCATATTGCATCGATTCGCCTGAGTATGCGTGCGCTATGTAATCTGGAACTGGCTCCTTTGCTAACTGTGCTAACGCTTTGGTTGCAGCCATTTTCATTTTTTGTGTAATATCTCTTGCTCTAACATCCAAAGCACCCCTAAAGATATATGGGAATCCCAAGACATTATTCACTTGATTTGGAAAATCTGAACGGCCAGTTGCTACTATTGCATCGTCACGTATCGATTTTACCTCATCAGGCATAATTTCAGGAGTTGGGTTAGCTAATGCAAATATAATCGGTTTATCTGCCATTTTTGAAACCATCTCGCCGCTCACCAGACCTCCTTTTGAGAGGCCAAGAAGTACATCTGCTCCTACCATTGCGTCTGCTAGAGAGCCGTCATCGCATTCGGTCGCAAATTCAGCTTTGTATTCGTTTAAATCTCCAGCTTTTTGTCTCTTGGTGGTCATTATACCTTTTGAATCACACATTGTGATATTTTTCCGTTTTACTCCCAAAGCGACGTAATGCGATGCACACGCAATTGCTGACGCTCCGGCACCGGCGACTACCACCTTTATTTCGGATAATTTTTT
>DAZU01000129.1:0-11424 GCA_002507425.1 Euryarchaeota archaeon UBA53 | reverse complement strand
TCATCATGCATTACTGGTATGTTTGTGGCTTCTGATATCCTTTTCTCTATTTCAAAACATTCGGGCGCCTTAATATCTTCAAGATTAATGCCTCCAAAAGTTGGAGCAATATTGCAAACGGTTTTCACAAAATCATCAACATCAGCGGTATCGATCTCAATATCAAAGACGTCTATATCTGCAAAGGTTTTCAACAAGAGTCCCTTTCCCTCCATAACTGGTTTTGAGGCTACTGCTCCTATGTCTCCTAAACCAAGAACCGCTGTGCCGTTAGAAATTACAGCAACTAAATTTCCCTTTGAAGTATATCTGTAAGCATTGTCTGGATTTTCAGCAATTTCCAAACAAGGATACGCAACTCCTGGCGAATACGCTAGAGATAACTCATGAGATGTAGTATGAGGTTTTGTCGGAACGACTTTGATTTTCCCTCTTGGTTTTGCCTCGTGGTATTCTAAGGCCTCTTTTTTGATTGCCCTCTCTCGCCAATCCTCGTCCATCTCTTTCCCTAACTCATTGCTCGTGTTAGGCCGTGTTTGACCTTTGTGTGATTTTTTGAAAGGATTATCGGTTTTTAGAAGGCTTTAAATCAGCGAAAATGTCAGAAATAAAACAATCACGAAATTAACATAAGAGCATTCGCTTCATATACAATAAAACCCGGCTACAATGTATGAACAGTGTGAGTAAGACCTCGAGCCAGTGGAAATCCGGCTCCAGAGCACTCACTCTAGTGGGTATAATGCTGATTGCTTCTCTCGGCCCTATTCTTTCCACACCGATTGCTTCAGCTCACGAATCCGTAAATACCACAATTTGGCCAAAACAAGGAATAGAAGATACCGGATGGGTAAAACTTGACGCCACGGGAGCGGACCCCATTAACGGTAAATCTGCAATAGCAGATTGGATGTTAAACTTCGCACCTGGAGCAATATTGGGTAATATCTCAATGGAATTTATGGCAGATGGTTCTGACGATGTAATGGTTCAGCAACCACTTCTGCTCTCCCCGAACACAGGTCAGGTTTTATTTGACTGGAGAGGAAATGGCTGGTTAGGAAAAACCAACGGATTTGACGGGAGCAATCCACACCAAGGCCGGTTAAGCCCCAATGCGGATGTTGGTGCGACGGTGACTCTTCCATCAGGGACAGAGATCACTGATTTCATTCTGCAGGCGTTATCTCCTGCTGACCCTTTTACATCTCTTCAGCCAGTAGATGTATTTGTTAGCGATTATGAAATACACCCTGTGGATGGTAGACTATATCTCGCAATAGAGACATTTGTCTTAGTTTTAGATGCCAAAACATCTCCTCACATTATTGATTTATTTGAAATTCAAGATTTGGGAGATGATAACCTAATCATTGATTTAGAGATGGATAGTTTGAATAATAGGCTTCTAGTTACAACATCGAATGGAAAAATTAATTCTTTGGACCTAGATTCTAGCTCATGGGTTGAGAATTTGCCTGATGAGCCCTTGGGTGAGCCTTGGACATTAACCCATATCACCAGCAACGGAGATTTGTATGCTTTCAGCGAATCCGGTATTTTTACCATCAATAGCGCAAATGCAGGTTGGACCTTAGAACTGTCTAGTAGCACAAATAACTGGCCTGAAGGCACCCCTACCGAATCTATTGAACACTCAGGGATAATCTACACTGCATTGTCGGGAGGTGGGGTAGGAAGGTGGGACCTTGTGTCTATGAGCGCACTATCTCCTTGGTCAACCGCAAATAATCTGCACTCAGATTTTGTTACCAATTTGATAGTTGCTGGAAATCAACTAATGATCTCATCCTCAGATGCAGGTATTGCCAGAAGGGACTTAACAAGCAATTTCTGGTTGGCTACTTGGAATGATGGCAATTGGTTGTCCTCTAATGATGTAAAAGGAATGGCACATACAGGCAATGAATTACAAATTTTAACCGATTCTTCAATCCATGTTTACAACTCAAACTCTGGGATTTTTACTTCTGAAATTGATGTAACAACGCTTGGCCTTTACAACGGAGGTAAAACCATGTTCTATTGGCCATCGTCAGGCGCTAGAAGTCCGTTGAATGATACGGTTTTAGTGTCTGATGGCAGTGCTGTATTTGCTAAATTAGAACCAGGCAACTCTCCAATGTATGCAGGGGATTTAGTTGTTGGAAGTGGCCCAAGTTCTGAAGAGATTAATGACGTGATGCAATTTAACGGAATATTGTATTCAGGAAGCGGTTCCATGCTGGACCGTTACTCTCTTTCACAAGCACGTTGGTTACCGCCCGTTGATATGGGAGATAGTATCACAAGAATTTTACACAATGGCTCAGATGTTTTCGTGTCTACAGATGGTAATGGCATACATGCAGTTGATCCTCTTGGGAACATAGTCAACTCTTGGGGAGTGAGTGACGGCTTGCAGTCAGATGATATTTCTGACTTTGCGGCTGATGGAAACCTAATGGTGGTTATTCACCCTAATCAAGGGGCATCGTTTGTTAATATGTCATCACAAACAACAATTATCCTGGATGAAGACAATAGTGATTTGAGCAGTGACCAAATAACAGGAGTGACCATACACAACGGAATTGCTTATTTCGGAACGAATGAAGATGGATTAAATCGATACATCCTTGAAAACGATACTTGGCTTGGTTCTTGGGTCTCAACTGGAATAAATGATGTCGATTTCGCACCTGTCGCCGTTTATGGAACAAACCCACAGATATTGCACATGGGTCTACCAGGATATGGAGTAGCAAGGAAGGACCTCTCAACAGGCGAGATATTAATTCCTCTTACTGTCACTCCAGATAGGGGTTCTCCAAGCTCAACGGAGATTCTTCCAAGTAACCAAGTATATGCTCTAGAAGAAAACACAATACTTGGAGGCCTATACATCGGAACTGGTGATGGTGCTGTTGTGTGGAACGGAAACTCCGCAACCGAACTCTCGATAGGCGGGAGTTGGAATTTACGACCAGATCAACATTTCGACTTCATTTTCGAAGGCTCAACAACATATTCTGCGACTAACATTGGAGTCTGTAAATACGTACAAACTACCATACAAGAGTGTGTCAATGCGCAGGATGGAATGCCGAATTGGGGTGTTTACGCAATCGGAATGAATAACACAACGGTCTTTGGAGGGACAACGAATGGAGTTGGACTTATAGACAAGACCTCTTTCAATGTTGTAGATACTTGGGAAGCTGGAGAGGATACAGACAATGCAGTGGTTGAAGTAATCGATGATATCGCCTACATTGGGCTCTCTGGTTTAGGGATTGCTAGATATGATATAATCAACAATATCTGGCTACCAACTTGGACTGAAGATAATGTTCTCGACGATGGTAACGAATTTGTCAGTGGTTTAGTAGCTGATATCAATCCAAATCGAATATGGATTGGAGGAGAAGATGGTTTCCAACTAATAGATGTAACAACTGGATCTGAGGTTTATGATATCGAGTTGACGGGGAATATGTATCCAGGTAGCGGGGAGCCATATGACCTAACTATTTATGGAGATACAATGTATTACCATCAGCAATATTCTTCAGATAATGTGTTTAGGTTGGATATTGTAAACTTTTCAACAAAATCCTCTTTGGATGTTGGAGCCCAATTAGATGAAAATGGAGGAGACATTTACGGGTTGGAAATCATTGACAACCTGCTGCATGTGTCAGTTGCAAGTGGACAGTGGTGGAATACACAGGGAAGCGGTGGTGTAGCAATATACAACCTTACATCGGATTCCTGGCAGGCTGAATTATTACCAAGTGGTTCTCTAGATAGAGTAACATCGCATATTTCTTCGAATGGAATCGAATGGATAGTTTGGGGCGAAGAACGTCTAGAGGCATACTATCCAAACGGCACGAAAATGGGTGAATGGGAGGATGTTGAACTCCCAATTCGGGAAATTGTAGAATTTGACGGAGAAACCCTCTTCGCAACTGAAGATGGTATCGCAAGATTCGACGAAACCTCTGAGCAATGGTTGTCCACTTGGACTCCCGGTTCAGGTCTACCCAATTCGGCAAATGACGCAGTCTATGAAATGTGGACTAACGGTAGCGATCTTGTCGTTGGAACCGCATCAAGTGGAGGATGGCAAGGTCTGGACGGAGAGATAATGCATCTTGACCCTTCAGGCGCTTGGACTTCATGGGATACTGGACAAAACGGTATTCCAAATGGATATCCAATCGGAATGGCTATGTGTGGAGATTTGCTTCATGTTTCCATAAATGCCAACAATGGTGGTGTCGCAAGGTTCGACCTAGAGGATGGGATTGTAGAATCCTCCTTCACGACCTCTACAAGATTAGATGATGGTAATGCTGCAGCTGTAGCATGTGATGATTTTAACAACATTCTATATGTAGGATACAGCGATAATTCCGAGCCAATCTCAAGATATGATTACAATAATGATCAATGGCTAACAAGTCTAACTTCTTCGAGTCATAACATACCATCTGACCCCGTCTGGTGGGGGGCGATGGAGTTTGCAAATGGTAAACTCGCAGTTGGATATGACATAGGTGATGAGGGAGATAACATAATCGGAGGAGGATATGTCCTTCTTTCTGCAAATGGAGCAACTGTTGGTAGTGCTAGCATTCTATCTCCTGGAGCCCCTGTTACATCTATTGATTGGCTGGGCACTCAATGGTTAATCGGGCAAGCAGGGGGAACCTCCGGATATTCACATGTAGACACGCTTGGCCAATCCGGACAGAATACTGTTCATGCTTTACCGAGTTTGGTTAGTGGTCAGGTAACCTCTATGGCGGGAAATTCAACCCATTTATGGGCAGCTTCTGCATCTTGGCAAAACACTGGATCTGGTGTTCTACAAGGTATCAGACTAGCGGACGGTTCGGTTGAATGGCAAAAAGGATGGAGCATCCCCTCCAATGCTATTGTAACAGACATCAAACTTGCTGGAACTGACCTATACCTCTCTAGCAATAATCGTGGACTGAGGTTGTTAGATACAGTAAACGGCAATTTAGTAACCCTACCCACTGGAATACACGATTCTCAAGATGGATTGAAATTGGTTGGAGACGACTTGTATATCGGCTTACAGGGAACTGGTTCCTCCTCGGCAGGTATCCAGATTTTTAACACAACAACCAACACTTATACCGCCGGAAGATTGCTAGCAGGATTACCATCCAACAACGTAAATGCATTCCTTACTACCTCATCCAGCAATGGTGCACAAGAAATGGTCTACATCGCAACAGATAATGGTGTTGCAAGATGGAATTCTACTACTAATAGTTGGGAGACAGCATTAACTGCTCTTGACGGGTTGCCGATTTCCTATGTTCAGAATTTATTAGAATTTAACAACAACATATGGATGACAACTCCGAGTGGATTAAGCGAATTTAATTCAAGTTCAGATTCATTCACAAACTATGGAACTTCAAATGGCTTAATGGGTACATCTGCATGGGGCCTAGTTGGAAAAACAACCAGCGGTTCTTCTGGTTCATCAACAGTCTCAGAAAACAGTTTATTCATCTCTCACGACGGAAAAGGCACCGACAGACCGGGAATCACCCAATTGAATGTTGCAAACATGTCCGTCATATCTCAGCACCAGTTTGACCAACTCCCCTCAAACGCTGTAACAGCTGTTACATCCGATATTGGAGGAATACACATCTCAACAACAATTGGTCCAATTATACATTGGACTGCAAGCAATGGACTATTCAATTCTGGAGTTAACATATTCTCAATGCAAGACTGGCCAGTCTACAGAATGCGCTCTGACGGTTCTTATCTAATTGCAACTGGCAATAACGGTGCAACTGTACTACATGCTGGAACCAGTGGTAATGCCGTCCACGACCTATATCCTGCATTTGGTGCAACGGGTGGTAGTGTTGTATCAAACTCGCTAGTAGCTGTCTCAACATCAAGTGGTATGCGTGTTTGGGACTTTACCACTGGCGAAGAAATGGATTCGACGACCCTAAGGAGGGCAGCCCCGTTATCCTTAGGTCTCCAATTAGAATTTGAAGATATTACAGATTACACCCATCCAGACCAACAGTTTGCTTTAGTAAACGAAAATAATACTGTTAAACTTGGGCAGGGCGGAGTAAGTGATTCACACGGAATAATAATGCAAACTGTTCCTTTGACCTTATCCTCTCCTGTCGATAATGCTGCAACTTGGCTTAAGTTAGTAGAAATGAAATGGAATGCAACATTGAATATGTCAAATGACCCCACATTCGCATCTTCAATGCAATATGTTGTTGACAATGGTATCCTCCTAAATGGAACACGTCACGTAAATCTACAATTATCCTCTCCTTCAAATGGAAGTCTAATGGCCCGACTAAGTTACGATTGGTACAGGACCGAAACTCCTGTTGAGGGCATATCACTATGGGACAGGCCTGATGACGGAGGATCTGCCTTAATGGCAAATTGGACTATGGTTCATGATGACGATTTTGCTCGATATTTGATCTATCTAAATGAGGGCCAATGGACAACTCCTCCAACTACCGCAGATCTACAATCTAGGAACCCAGACGCTTCAGTAAGTCTTCATTCTAGATTGCAGAGTGAAGTAACCTCAATTTCAGGATCACAGATACAAGATGGAATAGAATATTGGGCGATTGTGGTAGTGGAATATAACGATGGAAGGCTAGGAACTCCGTCTTCTCAATTTGGTCCTGCAATCTCTACAGATGAAATCCCAATACCTCCAAAATGGGTGACTGCAAAATCTGGATCACAATTCGTAGCTCAAGACGGAGAGGTGCTTGCAGAGTGGTCAAGATGCAGTGCTTTGGACCTAATGAGCACGAGAGTATACGCATCAACAACCGAAATAAGTGACGCACTTGGAATGAGTGTCCATACTGAAATTTTACCACAATCTGGAAATACGTCAATTCTAACTCTAGAGGCTGGTAAACCGCACTGGCTTGCGTTAACATGTGTTGATATTGCGGGACAGGAAGATTTGGCAAATGCAATAGTAATTGGCCCAGTAGTGCCTACTGGTGGAATTGATGATGGTGTGCCCCCGCCCAAGCTTCAAGGAGTTTGGGCTGAAGATGTTCCTAATGATGATGGTGGGAGAGTGCAAATCGGCTGGGAGAACTCAATTGCATCCGACTGCGCATATGTTGTTGTTTACATGACCCCAGTTGATACTGATGTGAATCCCTTACCGCCTTCGAATGTCGATGGTATGACTGAAGCGGTTGTAGTTCCAGATTGTGAGACAAACACGACAATAGTTGATTCGATAGGCGAGGATCAATTGATTGATGGCCAGTCCTATTGGATAGGAGCAGTCGCATTTGATAAATGGTTAAACGGAGACCTTGGCGATGTAACTATACTCGAAGTTACTCCTTATGTAAATAACAATCAAGGTGCTTCAATACCAGATAGAATCTCACAACTCACTGCGTGGGATTATCCTAATGATGATGGAACTGCAATCGAAATCTCATGGGATCCCTCTCAAATTGATGATTTCGATTATTACGTGATATGGACTTCACAGTTCCCGCTAAGCGATTTGACTGAAATTTGGGAAATTGGTGGAACAGAACCCGGAATATGTGGTTGCATCGTCATGAATAAACAATGGATTGATACAGAGAAAAGTCCGCTAGAATTAACAATAAATACCGCCCTTTATGGAAGCGATACTTTACTGACTTCAATACCAAGACAAATCATACCCGACGTAGAATTACATGTCACTGTTACTGTTCATGATATCAATGGTAATGTCTACCTTGACTCTCTTAATACAGCAACCGTTACTCCAATTGACAATCTAGAGGATAACACCCCTCCAAATCGATTAACAAATCTAAATCTCTATGATAGACCGAAGGATGATGGGACTGCTGTAATGCTAGAGTTTTCACTTTCTGAATCAAGCGACATCTCTCATTACGATATCTATGCCGCAAGCTTCGAGTTTACTTCTGTCGGACCGACTGGTATTATCAAATCACCGATAGCCACCCTGGACCGGTTACCAGATTTACCCCTTACTATCGAGACGTTGGATAGGCAAATCCCCGTATTACCCGGAACACCAGTCACTGTCGCTGTTGTTCCTGTTGATTGGTCAGGAAATGCATATCTTGACTCATTAGTAGTTTCAACAACGATTGCAGAAGATAATGATGTTGAAAGCTTAGGAGAAGACTTACCGGAAATTGGTGGGATTAATTTACAATGGGTGGACGATTCAATTCTTGTTACGTGGAATCCAACAGACTACCTAGATTTTAGCTTGTATTCAATTTACATATCCAGTATCGAATTTAACAAAATAAATGATGCAATCAATGTAGGTAGTGTCGATGAAGATAGTGGTAATTCTTTCCTGATTACTAACGACAACTTCCCATCATTGAGTAATGAGCAATCTTGGTGGGTCGGTATCTCGCTTGTTGACGAATTTTCCATATCTAAAGAAAAAATTGATTCTGTAAAGATAGACCCTGCAGGATCTTCTGGTAACACAGACGATGGAGACGAAGGTAGTTCTTCAACTAACTTAAGCGACCTCCTTACCACCGAAAATATACTACTAGCGGGTCTTGTTTTAATTTCCTTGATTCTTCTATTACTCGTTGTTAGAGGGAGAGGGAGTAAATCGAGTCGTAATAGCGAATGGGAACTACAAGAAGCTACTTGGGGAATACAATCAGGAGATGGATGGGATAGCCCAGGAAGCTTTGCTAGTCAAGCAAAAGCCCCAGCTTCTCCTCCACCTACAATGATGCGAAAACAGCAACCAATCATAGACCAGACTGCTGATAAGAATATTCAACAAGATATACAGCAACCACAAAGATGGTCTCAGCCAAATAAGGAACCCGAGGTAGATACCTCGTTCTTAGACGACCTGTTGTGATTACATGAACAAGGGACCGAAGAGTGCCGTATTTACTACTATAAGAGCAAGGGGTGGGAAGTTATTCCACCTTGATTATCACACAAAGAGGCTAAAGAAGCATGCTGCAATATTAGGTATACAAATTCCGAAAATTGAATTCCCTGACGGCTTAGATGGTCTTATCACTGTAAAGGTAAGTCAGTACGGTGTAGACATAACCAGCAAGCCATTCTATCAGGAAATACACATGGAAGCTGAAGGATTTACCTTTCCTGCCCCGAGGTGGGCTAGAAAAATAATGGGTACAAAACATGGGGAGTGGGATGAATATCAAAGGATTACTTCTCAGGTTTTTGAAAGAGGCGCTGATGTTGGGTTATTAGTTCACGAATTCTGTATTGTTGATGGGGATAGAGTGATGCCTCTGATTTTAGATGAAGACGGTGTTGTTTGGATTAGTGATGATAAGTTGGGAGGAGTAGATTCCGTAACATTCGAAGTCTGTAAGCCTGCGATAGAAAGTGCTGGTTTCATCATTAGCAAAGGTCGGCTGAATGAAAGAATGGTTGCACGTGCAAAGGAATTCGTATTGTTAGGTTCTGGAATGGGCGCTGCTAGGTTAACTATACTTGATGGAGTAGATTTAGGAGATGGTAGTGATAGTTTACAACAGACTTGTATAGATGCGCTCGGGAGTGATTGGCGATGATAGATAAACTTCTAGAGTCAATTGGAGAAGATAGAATCCTCCTCTTGTCTGGTGGGCCAAAATCACATCTTGCAAAACGTAGTTTGTTTGCAAAAGATATGTCGAAAAGATTAGTGATTACCCAACCAAAAATCAATCCCCAAGTAAACCACTCACCGCTAGGGGGTAATACCATCATAACCCACTCTAAAACCCCGATGAATGCAAGTTTACAAACAAAGACTAATGATGGATGGGTAGTAAGAAAAATAATCAATGCAAATTCAATTGACATTATGCTCAGATCACTAAAACCTCATACTCCTGAAGGCTCTGTTTGGGCTGGTGCCCTTTCATACGATTTGCTACAATGGACTCAACCAATTGCCTTACAACATCCTCCAAGGGAGGGGGAAATACTTGCAATATTATGGCTAGTTGATGAATGGGAGGAACATGAGATAGTTTATCCGGATTTACCAGAATCAATCCAAGTTCAAGGAGAAACTTCTTCGCACAATGACGATGAACATGCAAAGACGATTATGGCAGTAAAGCAGGCAATCGTTGATGGAGAGTTATATCAACTAAACTTTGGGCGGACTTGGGAAGGTCCTCTCGGTGAGGATCCAGCAGAAATTTTTCACAGACTATCCGTGAACAATCCATCACCATTTAGCGGATTTATTGAAGCTGCTGACCTTGGAATTGCTCTAGCATCTTCCTCGCCAGAGATTCTGGTTGAAACCGAAGGTTCACGGATAATGACCGCCCCAATAAAGGGAACTAAACCCCGAGGCTCTGATATCGATCAGGAATCTCTTCTACGCAGAGATCTAGTCTATGACAAAAAAGAAAGGGCTGAACATAGAATGCTAGTGGACCTTGAAAGAAATGACCTAGGCTTGGTATCGAAATCTGGTTCGGTATTTCAATCAAGATTTGATGTTGAAGCATACTCAAATGTTCAGCACCTAGTTTCTCAAATAACTGGTATATTAGACGAGGAAAAGGACGGCATATCAGCACTTCAGGCTCTATTTCCCGGAGGTAGTATTACCGGATGCCCCAAAACAGTTGTTTGTGCGGCGATTGACGAACTTGAAAAGCGTCCAAGATCGTTTTGGACAGGATCAATGGGTTGGATAGACGTACATAGTGGAGACTCAATGTGGAATATTATGATTAGAACACTTGAAGCTAGATTCACAACAGAAGGTTGGAAAGGAACCGTTGTAGCTGGTGGAGGAATCACGATTGAAAGTAATCCAGAAGCGGAGGTTGCGGAAGCAACATGGAAAGCAGCTGCATTGAGAAGGGCTTGTGGTTGGTTGAAACCGAGTCATAAACCAATGGCGGTTGGAGATTTGGGAATTTATCCGTTGTATTTAGAACAGAAAAGATTTGAATCTGCGGAAACTTTTGATTTGAATATTGCTTTTATTGACAATCTAGATTCCTTTTCTCAGAATATAATACATGCATTGAGAACTTTGGGTTGCAATGTAGAGGTTATTGACGGAAGAGGAGATATTCCAAATTTTACACATGATGCTGTTGTTATCGGGCCTGGCCCGGGTAGACCAGAAATTTCAGATGTTACTATGCATGCCACAGACCTTGATATTCCTGTTTTGGGAATTTGTCTCGGACACCAAGCAATCGGGATTAGAAATGGTATGAGTCTGGTTAGAAGTCCACTTGGACCAGTTCACGGAGTTCCGTCGAAAATTATTGCAGACGGGAGTGGTTTACTTTCAAAAGGAGAGCATATGATGACGCGATACAACTCGTTAGTGCT
>DAZU01000028.1 GCA_002507425.1 Euryarchaeota archaeon UBA53 | reverse complement strand
TGTAAAATCACCTTCTGATAGGTCAATAAAATCGCTCAAATTATCAAATAATAATGCGCTAGATATTTGTCCGATTGCGCAACCTGTGAGGAAGGAAAATAGCTTGATTTTTTCTGCACCCTTATACATCAAGTAGACGCCTATTGCAAAGAGAAACACTCCAAAAGACGGACCAGCCCACGTATCGAAGCGACCCCAAAATTCGCCGCTGACATCCATCTACTCACATCATCCAGAAACTCAAGCCTAGAATTATGTAACATGCTAGAAGCATCGCTCCCTCAAGCCAATTGGTTGTCCCGTCTCTGAGAATAGAATTGGCTACAAGCACTGAGATGAAGGTGGCTGCTGTTTCTAATGGACCAAATTCAAGAGAGAGGTCTACACCCATTAGCCATGCGAATACAACCATCAGTGGAGCGACAAATACCGCAATTTGAACGCTGGAACCAATCGCTATTGCCAGGGATAAATCCATCTTATCCTTTCCAGCTACTATTACTGCTGTAAAGTGCTCTGCTGCGTTACCGAAGAAAGGCAGTAGTATAACTCCAATGAACAGGGTTGGGAGTTTCAGTTCTGTTGCTGCATCATCGATTGAATGGACTAGTATTTCTGCCATCCAACCTACAAGAACTGTCGCTAAAATAAGTAGTGTCCATGCATCTTTATTTGTCATCCTAGGCTCTTCATGACTGCTACCTTCCTCAGCATCAAATATGTGTGAGTGAGTCTTGAATTGGAATAGTAGGGCCAGCCCGTAGACTATCAAAAGGACAACAGCAGCATACCTAGATAATTCTATGATATCGTCTAGCTTCCCTCCACCAATTTTCACAGCGGCAGGAATTAACATTGCAAGAACTGCAATTAACATTAATGAGCCACTCATATTGAGTGCTGGTTGATTGAAGGTTTGCTTTTGATGGTTTATTCCGCCCCAGAGCAATGCCAGACCTAGAACCAGCAAAAGATTGCCAAGAATGCTCCCAATTAAGCTAGCTTGGACAACCGTAATCATGGTCTCTGCTTGATCTGCTTGAGTTGCTGCTGTGTAAATTGCAAGCCCTGCAATTATCATTTCAACAGCATTGCCAAAAGTTGCGTTCAACAATCCTCCTAATGATTCACTAGTTCGTAGAGCAATCTCTTCAGTTGCGTGCCCCATTAAAAGAGCAAGAGGCATAATTGCAATCATTGAGAATATGAAACTCATCTCAGTATTTTTTGAAATGAGAGAAAAATAGATTGTTACTGGTACGGCTAATAAAAGCCAGTTTAGTTTACTCTCAAATGGTGAAAACGCTTGCAGAACCCCAAGCTTTGGAGTTTCAGAAATCCCAATCAACTCCTGTCGCGCTTTGCTGGCTTCCTACGACCTGCTGGACGACGCTTTCGTGGACGTTTTCTCTTAGGTTCATCGTCTTCGTCATCATCATCTTCATCATCCGACTTAGATTTCTTGCGCCTGCGCTTTGGTTGAACTATATTTACCGAAAACGGATCATCGTCTTCATTTACAACGACTTGTTGTTGCTGGGGTTGAGGAGCAGTTCCAGTAATCGCTGCCATATCTGGTTCGGCTGATGTTCCAATGAACTCATTCATCCAATCCTCATCTTCATCTTCATCTTCATCCTTCTTCTTCTTTGGTCCTGACGTTGCGGTTGAAATCACAAGCAGAGAGACCAGAACTGCGAGTAAAGAAATCCCGGCTGCGACCCATGCGATCATGTAAGGAGGATCTGTCGCATTCAACTCAGGATAGATTACTCCGGGATCTTCTGGAACTGGGTTTGTATATACACACGCCGTTGAACCATTCAAAAGATGAACGCAATTGTCTGTGATGAAAAGAACCTTGGAGATTCTTTGGTTACCAGCAACGTCGGTCGCTCTTACAGAGACCTCATGAGTACCGGGGTCAAAGTTGCCAGCGGAAAAGGCCATTTCCATAATCCAGTCTCCTTCCTCGGTTATTGTTACTCCAGTAGCATCCCTCCAAGGTTCAGTCAAGGATGGGTTGAGCTCAGAACCATAGTTTTGGACGAATCGCATCTGCATGGAGACTATTCCAACATCGTCATATGCTCCTGCGATGACTTTAATTTCCTCTCCGTAGAGATACATGGATCCATCGTTTTGAGAGGTCGGGCTGAATATTTCGATGGTGGGTGATTTTGCATCTATTTCGAAATCGCTTATCTCTCTGTCAACACTGTTTAGGGACATGTCTGTGAGATTTATTGATATCATTAAGTCCCCCGCGATAGTAGACGACGAAATCTCGAAGTCATAGAAATATTCTGGACCCTTATCTGGCTCGTTAGTGTTCTGTGAAAGCAGAACCATTGCAGCTTCGCTACCTCCGGTTAGCGAACCCCCGTTAGACGTGGATATATTCAGCATAGGCTCTGTACTGAGAGTTTCTGAAACTTCGATTCGCAACTTGTAGTCTCCACTGACAAGAGAATCTTGTGAAATTGGAACGTTTTCATCATCTACGATTGTAAATTCAATTTGTGGTGGTTGAGTGTCCTCTGACACTAGCAAAGCGTTTGCTCCGGCTCCGGGAAGTATTGTTGGGTTAATATTGCCATAAGAATCTTGAGCAATCACGGCATACCAAACATCTCTTTCCACTAAATCAGGAACTGGTATCTGTCTAATCATTGTCGACATACTATTCTCTGCTATTGGACCCTCCACAAACTCCCATCCTTCATCTGTGTAATTAGATATGGCAAATTCTGAATCACCAAAAGGATCTCCTAAATGGCGGTAGAGGTAGTAAGATTCCCCGTTCTCTTGAGCGGAATTAATCCACTCAATATCGACAACTTTCAAATCACCAAGCATCATAATGTCGCTAATTCTTGCATATGATGGCGCTTGAGTATCCTCGACTACCGGGCCATCCCAGTTCTGAATCAACTCATCATACATCACAGGCTCTTCGCATCCAACACAATTGTAGAGAGCTTCGCTAGTAACAAAGTAATGAGTGTTTGAAACTGATATTTCAGGCGGTAACTGGACGTCAAATTGTTCGACACCATCAGGGACGCTGCCCATCCAAATAAGGGAGGAATTAGCGGTAAAATCTGAACCTTGAACTCTCCAGCCTCCTCTCCAGATGTGGTATCGTTCTCCTTCAACTCCTACTTGGTCGGTCCATGTTACTCTTGTCGTTCCATCACCGATAAATTCCGCTTTTACATTGGTAGGCTCCTTAACCCAGTTTTGGTCAGAGTCCTCATAGACCAAATCACATGATTGTTGATTAATATCCGTGTTGTAAGCGCCGTATTGGTCTACTACTACCACACAATAACTGAAATCACCGTATGTGTTGTATGGGACTATGTAATTGTAAGTGAACATGTTATTGACATGGGCAGATTCATCTATTGTTCCAACCAACTGAGCGTAAGGATCGTTTGTTGAGTTGAAGTATTCGCCGTGTCTGTAAATTAGATATTGTTCTCCCTGTTCTGAAAGTATCTGTGACCAAGATATTGTTGTAACACCGGTTCCATTTTGATTTGATACAAATATTGCCTCAGTATCGTCAACATTAACTGGTGGGGTGTTATCTTCTAACACAGCAGTATCCATCGCGTTATTGGATAGGAATCTTGTGTCCTCATAGTCAAGCCCATCTGTTGTCCAGTTTGGAAGTAGATAGGTAACCGAATAAAACACTTCACGATTTGTCATCGATGGAACAACAGCCTCGTATTCTGTGGTTGTGGATGATAATACCGCAATTGGTGTCTCTGTTAATAGCAGGTTTTCTCCGTTAGATCTGTCGACTTGATAATCGGTTCTCCAAACGTGTATTATCAAAGCGTCATCACCATCCTCGGGGAGAACGGGATTCACTGAATTGTAGTTTATCCATTGAATTGTTGTAGAACTGGTTCCGGGATTGAATTCCGCATCAATGTTGTAAGGGGAACGAATTGGTGTGGTAAGTTCCGCTACTGGTTCATACACCAAACTCGCATTTACAGTAAGTGTTGTAGTCATATTTCCGTTTCCTAACTCGGTGACAACGGCATAGAAGAACATTCCATCAGTCCCAGCACCAACTTGGAAAGTCGCAGAATGTCCAGGATGGTTTCCAGCAGACCCTCTACACTTGTTTGGATTAGTGTTCCACGGGTCGTTACCGATTGGATTTTTGACACATGCATCCACAGTATGCCATGGATTCAATGCCATAACGTTGGAGGAAGTTATTGGGCTAGAACTGCGATAAACGTGATATTTTGCATACCATAATTCCTCAAAAAGGTCCACATCTCCTCCGGACTGCTCAATATTTCTCCATGTGACTGTTGTAGTTTCGCTAACATTGTCGAATTCCACTTGGATGTCTTGGGCTTGCAATTCAGTTGGTATCCCCTGGTCTGCACTCGCTGTTGAAATCAATGGAATCATGGAAATTAGTAAGACTGTGAGGACAAAATAAGCCGTTCTGCGGCGCCCGGAGTTTAGCGTATCGCCAGTCATCGATTGAACCCTTCTCATCGTTTGGTTATGAGGATACCGCCGTAGGCGGTGTGATATTGGCCTAGTTTGGTGAAATATCAAACCCGTGTCTTTACTTTGGTCGCTCATCCACTGTATCCTTGTCCTTTGTAGTTGATAGAGGCTTGGATTTATCCAAGGATTGCAAATCTGCTCTTGCTTTTATAAATCGGATTACAAATGTGTAGATACCCCCTATTCCAGAGATCGCTATTATCATCGAAATTGGGTTTATTTCTATACCATTCCAGACCCCCCATCCATCTGAGTCTAAATAAGCCATAACCGCTGCACTCAATAACGCTACTAGAGTCAGAACCATCCTATCTGCTCTGCTAAATCCTCCATAATTTCTACTGCCTGCAACCGCTTGTGCCTGGGTTCCGAGATAAGATCCGAACATCGCAAACATTGCAGCTGCCCATGCAAGTTCAACGTGACCAAACCAAACCGCATTGTAGCCGATGGCGAGTATCCAAACAACGTCCAAAACTCGGTCAAGTGTGTGATCTAGGTAATCTCCCCATCTTGTTACGTTACCTGTTGCCCTAGCAAGATTACCATCTAAACCATCCAAAGCCATTGCAGCAGCCATCAAAATAGCTGCTCCAACGAACATCATCGCGCCCTGTTCGCCCGTCCCGGCTTCCATCATCAACCAGGCTGAAGCAAGACCTGTAGGCAAGGTCAGCCAAGTTAGGGTTGCTGGGTTAACTCCCTCTAGTTTTGACACAAGCGGGTCGCTGAATTTTTTAAACAGATTGCGACTTTTCTCCAGTGCCATAGACACACTCGTAAGCCCACGACCTTTGGGTCTTATGGTCGAGAAAGCCAATCAACTGCTAAATCTGGCGTAGTGTGCTTGGGACATCCAGACTTTATCCAATTAATAGCACCAATTTCCCCCTCAAATATTGGTCTCGAGTCCGTTACCAAGTCGTTCCAAGGTCCACCCAGCATTTCTACCTCAACATTCTGTTTTACCTTCCATTCACTATAACCTCTAGCCTCAAGTCGCTGTTTGAGTTCCAAAGGTTCGCATCTAAGAACAATAATTGCATCTACTGGCATATAGTGAGCAAGATGACCGTCATACAATGTTAATTCAGTTGGAGGTTTCCATAGCAGTTTAAGTCTGTCAACATCCATTTCACGTATTCCATACTCATCTACATCACTTAAACAATCGAATTTTTCAGCGTATTCATTCAAGTCAATTACGGGAATACCTGAATTATTGCAGAAGGTTGTTTTGCCACAGCCCGGTGTCCCAGTCACCCCAACCGATAGTATAGGCTTGATCGATGCCACAATTTACTCGCAAGATTGCCAAGTGTTAAACCCCATGCCATTTATCAGCACATGATACTCATGTTTGGTGCAGCCGACCCAGCCCAAGCAATTAGCCAATTAGAGGTGTATTACCAAGAGGGTAAGGGCGAGAGAGTCGAGGTTATGGCATCAGCACTTGTTGACCAGTTGATAAAACTAAAACCTAAGGATGATACAACACAAGAAATTCTCGTGAGAGCCTTACGTATTTTATCAGCTGTATTGAACAGAAGAGGTAAGTATTTACAAGCTAGGTCAACAATAAGCCTTCTCCATAAGAATAGGAAAAAATACAGTAAAATGAGCGGGGTCGTCGACAATGTTCTCGCAGCTTCTGATTATCATCTTGCAGGGTTTATACATTCTAATGCAAACAAAAAATCGGCTGCAAAAAAATCTTTCCTGAAATGCGAAAAGCTCCAACCAGGACACTTAGCGGCTGCACTGGATATGGCTGAACAGTGTGGATTTTCAAAACAACTGGCCAAATTATATTCTATTGCTGGGTCTGTAAAAGGAAGGAATGGAGCATACATTTTACAGATTGGAGATAATCCTCCTGCTGATGCTAGAAGAGTAGGGAACATCTTGGGCGGAAATATACAAACTAAAATTGAAGCTGAAATTGCGGTAATTATGTCTCAAGAGCAGGCAGCAGATGCGAGGATGAAAGCGGCTGTTGACTCACTAGTTCCAACCCACGACTACCACTCTTACAGCACTAATTGACGTGTTAATAGTAGCGGGAGATGGATTTGAACCATCGATCTACGGGTTATGAGCCCGTCGGTCTAACCATGCTAACCTATCCCGCTCTAACTTCAACCGCGACTGTCTCTATTCTTGAACCCACCGACCAAAAATTGTGAATTTAAGACGGGAGGTTTTTGATGAAGGACGTTTTAGCAGTGACTGATGAAGGCTAATTTCGGTTTAGTTGCTGTGATTATGACATTGATTTGTGCAAGCCTAGCTGGCTGTATTGGAGGGGATGATGCAGATTCGGATGGTTACTCAGGGCCAATTGATTTAATCGTTTATTATGACAGCACATCTGGCATGATTGAAACCTCAGTTAATAACGGGCAACAAGGCCCAACAACAGGCGTTGAACTGTCTTTTGATTTCGCTGACACAACCTCCTCTAGCGGTTCGATTTCGAAAATAATGCTAGATCCTGATGATGGTTCAGATCCCGTTGAAGCCGACGCTTCTGATGGTGCAATAATTTCGTATACCTGGGTAACTCATGGAGTTTTTAGCGTTACACTAACCGCAGAAGATGATAGTGGAAACACAAATGATCTAGTTGTAAAGGTTAGAATAGATATGAATATCGTGTGGAGCGACACCAATACAGCATCTGCCTCAATGTCGTTTGATGCTACGCCAGACTGTGAAGATGGTGAGCCACTACCTGACAGGATTACGATTAGCTCAACAGTTGA
>DAZU01000126.1:6946-21379 GCA_002507425.1 Euryarchaeota archaeon UBA53 | reverse complement strand
ACAAGGAAGTCTCTAAGTTCGCCTCTTGGCAAACTATCTATGACATCCTCCCACCAAACCTCATCGGCTTCAAAATCCCCTAAATTGGGTGTTATTGAACCGTTCAATATGTTAAACGCTGTTGATTTACCCATTCCATTAGGACCAAGTATACCAACTACTGATTCTTTGGAAGGTGTTGGTAATTTGAATAATCTGAATCCATTTAGAGAATATCTATGTATCATATCGGTTTTTAATTCCGCAGGTAGATTGATCACAACCACTGCGCCTCCTGGACAGTGTTTTGCTCTAACAAAGCAAGGTGGACACGCACTTTCCAAAATCTTGAACTTATCTCCGTTCATCTGTATGCAGTCTCCTCCACAGGAACCTGCCCACTTCTTTAGGTAGTCGTAAGCATCACTTTTTGGTTTGCATTTTTCTTCAATAAGAACTGCAATCCTCAAATCTAGCCTCTCCTTTTTTGTTCGTATTGTTATCTATTCATCAATAAGCCGGTTGTAAAAACCTAATTAGGTGTTTATTTGACTCAGGTATGAAAAACCCAATTGCTAACGAAATTCAAACTAATCCTTTCACATGCTCATGTCCGCGAATCAATTTAGCGGTGCAGGGTGTAGGGAATTTCATGCTTGCTTTTCTCAGTGCGTCTTTAGCAACTAAGTAATGTTCTGGGGTGAATTGGAGAGATATAACCCTCTGTCCCCTTTTTACTCTTGCAGCGGTTCCAACATTTTTCCCAAATGCACATCTCATTCCTTGCGAAACACGGTCAGCTCCCGCTCCAGTAGCTTGCTTATTCTCTCTCAGGACATGATGAGGGTAAGTGTGGACCCTGAGTGCATAGTTCATAGCTCCCGCAACCTTCCTAATTGTCGAATTGGAAATTACACGAGCTGCCTCAAGCGCAGTGTGCCTAATTTGACATGATTCATCGGCTATTAGATTCATCTCCATTAAGAATTGTCCAGTCTCGGCAGCTCGGCGATTTCCGACGTGAAACTGCATGATTCTGTTATTTGGTACACCACCGATATACTTGCGTCTGGTGTAAGCAGGGCCTTTCAGTTTACGATACATCTTTGCGGGCTTACGTGCCATTTTAGATACCTCCGGGCGAGTTTGGCACCGACCCTCCCTATTTGACCATGCCGATTATTGAAAATTTAGAAAATCTAGGGGAAAGGTCATTGATTAACAATGTCTCGCAGTGATAATGTCAGGGTGGAAAAGACTTCTAGAGCAAGAGTCAGAACACCAATGGCTCGCATTTCTTTCGTTCACTTTAATCATAATTACTGGCTCAGTAATAATAGACTGGTCCAACGATTTATCAGGGGTAAGGAATGGCTCAACCCTAGATGTTGACGGCATGGTTTTAGATACGGCAGGAGACATAGTCCTCTTCGAGGATGATTCTGGAGTAAAAATCAATTCAGAATCTACCGGACTGGATCAAAATTCTATTACTTGCATATCAGCATACGGCGGTATAACATATGCTTGCACAGGAGAGTCAGGAGAAATAAGCTATATTGAGGATGGTAATCTACTGTGTGAGGATAGTTGGTGTAGCTTATCCTTGGGAGAAAATGTTACAGTAAAAGACCTATCAGCCAACGTTTTGGATTCTATTGAGGGAACTTCACAATCCAACCCCGCATTGTTGATGATTATTCAGGATGGGACTAGTAATGCACTGGCTGCGAAAATTCACAATTCAAACAAATCAATCGAAATATCAAGCGTTGATGGTGAGATGTTCCTCGATGTTATGATACCTACCAGAGATGGATGGCTGGTTGGAGGTGCATGGCAAGCACCCCCTAACTGGCTAGGAACAAACCCTGTGTCTCCACCTATGTTTGAGCTACTCATATCAGTTCAATGGGATGGTGTAACAAATCCTAATATTGATCTAGTTTATACAGGAAATGAGGGAAGAATACACGGGATATTCAGCACAGAATCAGGATATGTCGCAACAGGAACTAGCGATACACTGTATGTAAATGATGGTGTAATTACTGAATACGGGTTGGGCAGCTATTCCTCTGTTGGCGATAGAAATGGTGATATTTGGTTATTCAGCGGAAGAGGCTCTTCTACGGTTGCTATTATCTCAGAAGGTAGTGTTGTAACAGAAAAGCTGCCCGAACCGCTATCAATTCTACCTGAATTCGTCACCTGCGACGATGAGGGAATGATTTCAATTCACGGCGTAGATTCCAGTGATAATCCAAAGGCGATAACTATAGACAGCAATGCTAGACAATCCTTCACAAGTATTAGAGGAATTATTGACTTATGTTTTATTCTCGTATCCATGATTGTAATCGGGACTATGGTATGGAATATTTCTGATGCAATACGGAAAGGACAAGTATTCTAGGATCTCATCTACTAATCTCACAATTTGTTGATTCTTAAGGGTATAATTTACGAACCCCCTCTAATCTCGGCAAACCCTAGCGCAAGCTAAGGAAGTGCTCAGATGGCAAAACGGGGTATGATGGACCAGTATATGGACATTAAATCACAACACCCAGATTCAGTACTTTTCTTTAGGATGGGTGACTTCTATGAACAATTTCACGAGGATGCTGTCGTCACGTCTGAAATTCTTGGCTTGTCTCTAACCAGTAGGGACAAAAAAGCTTCTGAACCTATCCCTATGGCTGGTTTTCCATGGCATGCTCTTGAGGATAACTTACGAAATATGCTTCAATCAGGGTTTAAGGTATGTGTGGCAGAACAAGAAGATTCACTTCGCCCCGGAGCGAAGCTGCTTGAACGCGTAGTAACGAGGGTTTACACACCTGGTTCATTATACGAAGAGAGTTTGATTGGTGTCGATGATGTTGCAAGTTTGGCCGCTATATGTGTGAGAGGGCAGGGTTTGGGTTTAGCTATCCTAGATGCATCAACAGGATATGTTTGGACTGTCGAACACCACGGGGAAGAAATGTGGTCAAGGCTCTTAGACGATTTGCTTAGAAGCAGTCCTAAAGAGTTGGTATTCTCGCCAAAGGATGCTGATAGGGAAGAAGTAAGAATTATACTCGCTCAACTTGATAATGTAACACTTTCACAACACTCGGCATCAAGGAAAAAAGGCGAGGTTGCGTTGAAGAAAGTGCTTGAAGTTGCAGATTTGGGGCACATCGATCTTGGAGATTCTCCACTGGCAATGGATGCTGCTGGATTAGCTTCAGACTACATCGCCTCCATGCATAATGTAGACTCAGTCGATGTTAGAGAAATAGAAATTATTCGTCCTGATGGAAACATGATACTCGATCAGACCACTTTGAGGAACTTGGAATTGACACAAACTCTTTCAGGAGAGAAAGAGGGTTCGCTCCTTGGTTCGATTGATTTTTGTAAAACGTCGATGGGAAGGCGTAAGCTGCGGGATTGGTTACTCAGACCGTTAGCTAAGAAAACCGAAATAGAATGTAGACAAGATGCCGTCGCAAGTTTGACAAGGTCTTCCAGAAGAATAAGTGAATTGCGCCAAGCGCTGAATGGACTGAGAGACATGGAGAGACTTGCGACCCAATTATCCTATAATCGGTCCTCAGGAAGAGATCTTGTGGCGATTGCTCTCGCATTGGAAAGGATGCCAAAAATAAAATCCCTATGTAATCAAGTAGATGACTACTTACTTAATGAGCTAGGTAATAATTTAGACGCATTGGAAATGATGCGTATTGACATCCAAGCCAATCTTAACGATGAGCAACCCCTTTCCTTAAGAGATGGGGCGTTGATTAGAGAGGGGATTAATCCTTACCTTGATGAGTTGAGAGACGCAGCTGCAAAGGGTAAGAAATGGTTCAAAGATTTTGAATCACAAGAAAGAATTAGGTTAGAAATACCTTCTCTAAAGGTAAGACACAATCGCCAAATTGGTTGGTATATTGAAGTCACAAAAACACATCTTTCCAAGGTCCCAGAGAACTGGCGTAGAAAACAACAGATGACCAATGGTAACAGATACGTAACAGATGAACTGATTGAATGGGAAGACAAACTGCTGACAGCAGATAGTAAAGCCAATGCAATCGAATATGATATGTTTCGAGAGGTTCGAGAAAGATGTAGGGAAAAATCTCAAACTCTTGGATTGATAAGTTCAAATGTTGCAAGATTGGATGTGCTACAGTGTTTTGCACATGTTGCAAGAAATCGGATGTGGAATAGACCTGTAATAACAAACGAAGAAAAACTGGTTGCAAAAGGTTTGAGACATCCAGTTTTGGAGTCGCAATCTGGTTTCGTTCCTAACGATATAAAGATGGATAAGAAAAGGAAATTTCTACTTATAACAGGTCCTAATATGGGTGGTAAATCTACCTATCTTCGTTGTGCAGCATTGCTTTCAATCCTTGCCCAGGCTGGATCTTTTGTCCCAGCTACTAGCGCAAACGTAGGATTAGTTGATAGAATTTTCACGCGAGTAGGAGCCTCAGACGATATTCGAAGGGGACGTTCAACCTTCATGATGGAAATGATGGAGGTTGCGCATATTCTAAAGACAGCCACCAACAAATCGCTACTTTTACTTGATGAGATTGGTAGAGGGACTTCTACTTTTGACGGTTTATCAATTGCCTGGTCCGTTACTGAGGATATATGTAGTCGAGTTAATTCAAGGACCTTGTTTGCGACTCATTACCATCAGTTGGTTGGCCTTGAGACAGAAGCTGAGGGATTAGTGAATGTTCATGTGCAAGTATCGGAATCGGGGGATGGTTTGAAGTTCTTACACACTGTTGCTGACGGTCCTTGTGACGATTCCTATGGCGTTCAAGTGGCTTCATTAGCTGGTTTACCAAGGCACGTAGTTGAAAGGGCTAGTGATTTATTGGGATTTTTAGAATCTCAAGCGCATGGAGCTAAAGCTGGGAAAAAAGGAGCACCTGTCGCTAGAGGTTTTGGTCAGGCCTCTCTATTAGGATTCTTAAGTCAGCCAGGGGTGTCAATAAAAAAAGACACAATCGCAGAAGACATAAAAAATAGATTAGCAAATATCAATCCAGACACACTAACACCCAGACAAGCATTGGAAGAATTATATGATTTGCTTGGAATGCTGGAGGATAAAACATGAATCAGCCTGCAAGAATTGTTCAGTTAGATGACCGAGTTATCGGTCATATTGCAGCGGGAGAGGTAGTTGAAAGACCTGCTCAAGTAGTGAAAGAATTGGTTGAAAATTCAATTGATGCGGGGTCAACTCAGATAGTTGTCGAGATAGAAAATGGCGGATTTGAATCTATTAAAATCACAGATAATGGTTCAGGTATATGTGAAGAGGACCTACCTCTATCCCTTGACAGACATGCTACAAGCAAATTAAGGACGGAGAGTGATCTAGCAGAGATCGGAACTCTAGGATTTCGAGGAGAGGCGTTAGCCAGTATTGGTATGGTTAGTCATCTAACTATATCGAGTAGGCCGCCGAATTCTCAAGGAAGGAAAATAGACATGAATAATGGAAGCAAGGGAGTTGTCCAACCAATCGGAATCGCTGAGGGAACTTCAATAGAGGTAAACCGGATTTTCCAAAATCAGCCAGCTAGGTTATCCTTTCAACGTAGGCCAGCAACGGAGACATCAAAGATAGTCGATGTATTAGTCTCTCATGCATTATCTCACCCTAGTGTTGGTTTCAAACTGATTAGTGAGGACAGGACTATCCTAGAGATACCAGTAGTCATAGAGATGGAGGATAGGTTATACGATATACTAGGTCAACAAGCTAGTAAAATGATACCATTGTTGATTCCTCCAGAAGATGCTAATGCTCCAGGAGAAGAGTCATGGAGTGGCTGGGTTTCTACCCCTGATATATCTAGAGGTAAAGGTGATGATGTTCACATACTGATAAACGGTAGGCCGGTTGCAGCACAACCATTCTTACAATCAATAAAAAGAGGTTACAAGACACGCTTAATGCAAGGAAGACACCCTGTCGCAGTTTTACTTCTAGATTTACCACCGAATGAGGTTGATGTTAATGTTCATCCAACAAAAAGAGAGGTTCGTTTGAAAAATTCTTGGAGAGTTCTAGAACGATTGGAAAGGTCCATTGCATACACCTTGCAATCTGTGCCAACAGAACCGGAATCAAGTGGCATAATTACAGGGATTGCTTCTAGAATTTCAAAAGTCGATGACACTAGAGTAGATGATAGGCCTGCTTGGGCTACATCAGCACAGGTTTCTTTAACTGGAAAAGAACCTATAGAAATTAAGCCTAAGGTCAAGTCAAGACCGGTCTCACAACCTGAATCCTCTCAAACAACTATCACCGGAATCGAACCGATATTCCCTGCCTTATCAGTTGGCGAAAGAGATCTTCACAGGCATGCTGGATGTGATGCTGAGGATATAGAAAATACAGAACCTCTCGGCCCTATAATAAACGAGTTACCGCCAATGGAACCACTTGCACAATTTGCAGATTCTTACATATTAGTTCAAGCCGAGGAAGAACTCTTGTTGATAGACCAACATGCACTACATGAAAGAGTTAGGTATGAAAGATTAAGGCATGACGAGTCCCTATGGCAACCTCAAAAAAGAATTACTCCAGTTCCACTAAATCTGGATAGCAGACAAATCGCACGACTAGAGTCAAGAATTGAAGATTTAGTAGATATGGGATTTGCTATTCAAAAAAACACAACCGGTTATTCAATAATTAGTGCGCCAGCACTTTTGTCTGCAACAGAGTTGGAACCATTTATTCACGACATCTTACTTGATATGAGTGAGGATGGTGCGCCTCTATCAACTCTTGAAAATAGAAAGGATCACCTAGCATTCCTTAATGCCTGTAGAGGAGCTGTAAAAGCAAACGAGCGACTTAATTTAGCGCAGATGAGAAGATTATTGGATGACATGAGAAGAATTCCAAACCCTTGGGCGTGTGTCCATGGTAGGCCTACTGCGATGAGAATCCCTCTAAATTCTCTTGATTATCACTTTGGCAGACATGGATAGTCATTCTATTGATAGTCCACAATCCACTAATTGTCTGATAAATGATGGCCATGCTATTTCGTTTAAATTACCATCATCAATCTCACCACCACAAATTGCAGCAAGCAAAATAGCTGTCATTTGTATTCTATGATCGCCAAAAGTGTTTACGATACCCTTTGGCCTAATCGGAATTTGGTTTCCTTTTATCACTAAGCCATTTTCAGTGACCTCACTACTAATCCCAAATTGTGATAGTAGTTGTGATGTTTTAGATATCCGATTTGATTCCTTATATTCTGCGTGTTTTGCGCCCGAAATTTCTCCCCCTTCATTCAACGCTAACCATGCAGCCATAGGTGTAATCAAATCATTAGAATCCCTGAGGTTTGTTACATCTAGTTTGTGTCCAATCATATCATCATAATCCGGTGGGTTTTCTACCTTTAGGTTTGCTAATTTGGCGAACGCAGCCATAGATGCGTCGGAGGGAATAACCACATCAGGGCAGGTCACTATCCAGGGCTCGCCTACTTTTCTGGCTCCGGTAATTTTGCATAATCTCCATGTTAACTCAGAATGTTTTCTAGATACTGCTTTTCCTGTTGTTTGTAGATTAAAACCAATGGTTCTAGGAGTCATTAACAAGGCAGCAGAATGATATTGTGAGGTCTTTGATAAGTCAATTTCAATATTATTTTTTGCAAATGGCCCTTTGATAGTCAATGGATACTCGGAGTGCTTGGACGATACATTGTACTCGATACCCAATGATTTTATCAAAGGTAAAGAAGTTCTATTCCGAAGAGTTATATCCCCGTCAAAAGTCATCTCATGCTCACAAGTTGCAGCTTGTGCGATTAGAAATCTTAACGCTGTCCCACTATTTTCACAATCTAAGATTTGAGAACTTTCTTTAATTTGACCTCCTTGTAACTCATTTCCATCCCATGAAAATCCGAATTTCTTCAAACATTCAATCATCGAGGAGACATCCCTTCCAATCTCACTCATTGCTATTTTTGTTGGCGTTTTATCCATGCTAGCCAGAATCAGCCACCTCATCGCATGACTTTTTGAGGGCGGCAAAGTAAGGGAACCAGACAATGAACTGGGATTGATTTTCAAAGTAATGCGGTTACTTGAGCCCTCATTACTTGGCTTATTTCTCTCTCCCATTAATTACCCCAAAATGCTCTATGAAATGAAGTCATCCAAACCACAGGTTGAAGTGATTCCAACATCTAGGGTAAGTTATGGTCAGAGATCTTCGCAACAGACCGTTACGAGATCTTAGGATCTCCTTGACTGATAGATGTAATATGAGATGCAGATATTGTATGCCAAGAGAGCACTTTAAATCTCATGAATTTTTAGAAAAAGATCAAATTTTGTCTTATGAGGAATTATTACTCATTGTCGAATCAATGATTCCCTTAGGCTTAACAAAAGTTAGGCTAACTGGAGGAGAACCACTCCTTAGAAAAGATGTCTGTTCATTCATAGAAATGCTCCCTCAACATTTGGATATTGCAATGACTACCAATGGAATATTACTAGAAAGATACGCACAGAGATTAAGAGATGCAGGTCTAAATAGAGTTACAGTATCATTGGACGCATTAGATATTGAAACCTTCCAAGCGATGGGTGACACCAGTGAGAAACCAGAAACAGTACTAAGAGGTATTGAAGCAGCAAGGCTTGTAGGTTTGTCTGTAAAAGTCAATACAGTAATTAGAGCGGGATATAATGAACATTCTATTGAAAAAATATCAGATCGTTTTCTAGGCACAGATGTGGTAGTACGATTTATCGAATTTATGGATGTTGGTGCTACCAATTCATGGGATGACCTCGACGTTATAACCGGCGAAATGATGAGAACAATGTTATCAGATTTGGAAGAAGTCGACGCAAATCATGTCGGTGAAGTGGCTAACAGATACAAACGTGGAAATCAAGAAATCGGATTTATTGAAAGTATATCAAAACCATTTTGTGGAGATTGTAATAGAGCAAGAATTTCTGCGGATGGGTCTCTTTACACATGCTTATTCACATCAAAAGGTAATGATTTGAAATCCTTAATCCGGATGAATGCAACAAAAGATAATTTGGCAGATGCTATAACAAATATTTGGAGTAAACGGGATGATGCATATTCACAGAATCGGGGTAAAATCGAAACTGAAAAAGTTGAGATGTCATTTATTGGCGGTTAGGCATCCAAAGCAGGTATCTTTATTTCCTTCAGCACAACCTTATCATTCTGAGAACCGTGTGTTAACTTGAACGTGTGAAATCCTTGATTGCAATCTAGATTTCCACAATTAATGACGAAATAATCTCCCTTTGTTATAGACCATCCAGCATCTCTATCATGGAACGATACATTTGTTCCAACAGTTCCATAAATTTCCTCAACGACTCCCTGATAATCGACTGTGCTCTGGCCCGATATATTGTTAATACTCCAGTTAACTCTCAAGGGATCGATTGGTTGGTCGATACTTGTTACTGTAAGGACATGATAGCCATTTGATAGTGCTCTAACAGAAATAGAAACTTTGGGGTTAGCCTTCTCAGTATTGTCCAATGTGGTTGACATCATGATGAATACCATGCTGGTAAGTAAGACAGTAATTGCCAACAATAGAACTGTTGCGATGACAGGGCTCACTGCGTCATCGTCTCTCTGCATGCTTAACCGTATGCAGCAATCCACTTGAAACAACCGCCTATAATATCCTAAAATTGATATTTTGATACGTGAGTTATAATCTCTAAACAATCCAGAGCATCTTTCTACAAGTTACTGCTCGCCAAATAATTCCTTTTGTGAGCCTATTGAATAGCATATTAAGGATCCAGTCTGGCATTCTAAATAGTAAACTTCCTATTTTGAAAGAGCGCTTTGAATTCTTCATTACTTTCCCCATCTGTTTTTTCCATCTTTTCTCATACTCTTCAAGTGGAACTCCTTCTTTCAAGTGTTCACAGATAACTTGACCAGCAATTCTTCCCCCTACCATTGCTATTGTTATACCCGCACCGTTTGATGGAAGTACCATGCCTGCTGAATCACCTACTAACATGTAATTTCCCTTAACGAATTTTTTTATTGTACCGGACATTGGTAGGACACCAGCTCCGCTAAATGTAATATCTCCATCATACTTGGAGATGAATTCGTTAGTGTATTTGTTAAGTGTTACGCCTTTTGAAAAACTTCTCTGGATACCAAGGCCAATGTTCGCTCCAGTATTCTTCGGAAACATCCAAGCATATCCCCCGGGAGCCATTGACCCAAAGTGTAACTCGACGGCTTCACCAAAATCTCCGTCCATTAGGACAAATTGGACTGGAATCTGAGTAGATTTTTCAGTCCAGTAATCTCTTCGAACTGGTCCGTTATGACCGCCTGCATCAACAATTATCTTCGCAGAGTAAGTATCGCCATTCCTCAGGACAACTCTATTTTCCTCTACTTTTTTCACTCTGGATTTGACTAGGTAGTCAGCACCAGCTTCTTTTGCTATGTCAACTAAGAATTCGTCATGCGCAACTCGATTCAAAACATAGCCGTCGAAGTCGTAAATTAATGGTTTACCAGAGGGTGGAACTATGTGCATTTTCTTAGATTCCCTAGAAATCGCTTTTTCAGGAGTTCTGAATAGATCATCCATATCTGGGACATCTGGACATAATCTGCGCATCTCGTCATTAGTAGGTACTAACTCGCCGCACTGAAGAGGGGTTCCTATTGGATCTCTTCCGTCGATTACCAAAACATCAGCCCCTCCCTGAGCAGCATATCTGGCAACAGTGCTTCCAGCTGGACCACCTCCTATGATTATTACATCTCTTTCAAATTGTTGAGACATTTGCGACCCTCAGGAGTTTCTATTTTGGACTAAGATGACTACATGTTTAAGCAGTTGCTTTGCGTCACAATCATCAAAATCATCCAATTTTGATAGAGCCCTCTCTAGATGGTTTGCAATAAGAATCTCAGAATAACTTAGGCTTTCAGCAAATTCAAGAAGTGAAATTAATTCTTCAAAAAGTGAGTCCTTAAAATCGTGCAATATCTCTGACAATCGCTCTCGCTTCTCGCCATGTAATAATGTAAGGGCGTGAATAATCGGTAACGTCATTTTTCCCTCATACACATCTGCTCCTCGAGGTTTACCCATTCTGTGATCTCCACGGATATCCAATAAGTCATCAACCAGCTGGAATGCGATGCCTAGCTCCATTCCAAATTCAAATAGAGCATTGCATTTTTCTGCTTTCGCTCCAGCAACCATGGCTGCACCTTTACACCCAGCGGCAAATGGACCAGCAGTTTTCCCTTCTACAATCTCTAAATAATCTTCAGGTGATGTCGAAAGGTCTAGAATGTGATCAATTTGGGTGAATTCTGAACTAGCTAATTTCGAACAATAATGTGCTATTACTTCTACTACTTCCCGTTCATATCTACCTCCTAAGCCAAAACCTTGGGAGAATAAGTAATCACCTGCTATGATTCCCTTTGCTTGACCAAAGTTTGAGTGGATTGTTTTGTGGCCCCTTCGGGTTGATGCCTCATCGTTGATATCATCATGAACTAAAGTTGCTGAATGGATAAATTCTGAAGAAAGGGCTAATGGGATGATATCCTCGATATCTTTCCCGCCAGCTAAGTCATATGCCAGCATTATCAGTATGGGACGTAGTCTTTTCCCACCCGCTAAAACAACATCTCCTGCTATTCTTGCGACATCCCCATAAATTGAGGATTGTTCTTCTATGACTAATTCCAACTTATCGTCGATAAGGACCTTAATTTCCTCAAGACGATCAAGCGCATCAACCTCCTCCATGACCCACCCCAGAAGGGTCGCCTTCTTAACGAATGGCGGACGCCCATAACTTGCTGGTATTCCCGGCCGAGGTGAGTTTTTGAGTGATGAAGACCGATTTGAGATACTGGTCTACCCAGAGACTGGGAATGGTGTTTCTACTCACATAAGGAAATTCATAGACAGTTCTCCTGATAACCTCAAATTAATTTTAAAAGAAGTTCCCGACATAAACTCAGCGATAGAATTACTGATCGATGGATATGCAGACATAGTGCCCGTATCTGGAGATTGGTTGTATAACAACAGGAACAATAGATTATCCTCGTCCTTAGTCCTACCCCGAAGAGAACCAACAAAGGTGTTAGTAGGAGAGAATAAGCCAGAATATGTCCCAAAAAATGGCATTATTATAGCTGATTCTGAGTTAATCAAAAGACAGTTATTACGCCTGAGACCAGATTTAGACGTTAGACAAATATCAGACTATCAAAAAGAGTTCAATAATTCGTTTGACCAAATCAAGTGGCTGGAGGATTTACGTATTCAAGATCAAATTGACGGGTATGTAACAAATAGAACCCTTCACTCAAGTTTGCCCTCTAAGGTTCGCAGACATACATTGGGCGTTCAAAGACAAGATGACGTAAGGTCTAGGTTTGTTCCAATGCCTCTGGACGGTTATACAATATTACTAACCAGGAGCGATTTCCCTGCATCAAGATTTTCAAAAGTTATCGATTTCGGTGCTTCCTTGTGTTTACGAATAGAGATGTCAATACTTGATAGTATAGAACTTGATACTCATAAGAAAATTGGCCTTTTAGTTGAACAAAGAAAAATCCGCAGTATTATGCAAGATCATGGAAACAGAGGGAGATTCTTGGAGCCTGAAAGCCAAGTAAGCGAGTGGAAATCTTTTACAGCAAAAGAAGAAGATAGCAATGCAAAAGATTCCGATTCTAGAATTGATGTTGTCATTGAAACTCTAAACAAAGATGGGTCAGTTACAACGAGTGTCGAGAGAATATTTCCAACAGAAGAAAGCCATACAGGTACTCAAAACTTTATCTCTACATGGGCAAAATTAATTTCCATAGCAAAAGAAAAACCCGAGGAGGAAAAGCGTGGGCGAATGAAGAAATTTATGGATGATTATATCGATGAATTACTTACTGCGGGGAGAATATCAGAAGACAGAATTTACTCACCACTCCTCAAAGAGGATGATTACTGAAATTGTCTCCACCAGTCAAGGATTGAATCTTCTGCTTACATTTTTCAATATTTTCTTCATCTCTATCATCTCCTGCAAGAATCAAATCATATCCGTTATCGTTCAACTCTCTTGACAACTCAATCATTTCAATAGGTGCATTAGCATCAACAACATCTGCAATAGACTCGTCAACCTCTCTAGCAGATGCTTCCCAAGAGCCCGATAATTTTAGAAGGTCTTTCGTCATTCTTTCTATTATATCGACTGCTGATGGAGGCCTAGCTAGAGCTCCTTGGATACGATTCACGGCATCAATATGAAGTGTCCTCAGTTCCCCAAGCCTGGTTGCAGCACCAATGATTTGGGTAGCCATCATTTCTTTGTCTCCATATTTTACTAGACGTTTCTTGGCTTTCTCAAGTTCTTTCTTTACCTCGAGGGAACCCGCAATTATGGCATCTTGAATACTTGCAACTTCATTCAAAGTTGCTTGAACAGAATTAACTCTATCACTCATTTCTTCATCAAGTCTAACTTCCTCTCGGCGTAAATCTTGTCTGACTGAGTCTATTAGTGATGTTGCAAGTGAATTGGCCTCTTTAAGAGAGTTTTTTGCCGCACGTTCGTAACGCCCCATTACTCGCCCTCAGTCTACGATAACATGGCAATGGTTTGAAGATATTGTTTCCAATTTTCATATATTATGCGGCCTCGAAATACAGGAAATCATTACCGAAATGGGTATTTTGCTATCCCGAATAGGTGCAACCTCAAATATGGAGAGATTCAGAGCAACCTCCGAGGTATTGCTATGAGTGGCAAGATGACACTACTTTCGGAACTTCATCAAGCCAGATTGGACCGCTTGAGGGAGATATGTTCTCAGCATAATATTTCGAAGACGGGGTCTGTTGAAGTTCTGAGGGCTAAACTTATTTCCGAGCTTGTTCTTGATGAATGGGATTTTTCACCTAATGGAATAGATACGATACTAAACAATGATCTTGGGAGATTGTTGGCAGTATTTGGTGTAAAAAAGTCAGGTTCAATTAGAGAGCGAAGGCAGCGGTTGTATCTACACCTAAATTATGATGCAAAACAATTAACACCAGAAAAATTAGACTCTTTATCAAGGGATCAATTACACGAACTGTGTTCGAAATTAGGCCTTCCACGTTCAGGCACCAAGCAGGCTTTATTGATGAGGGTTGCAGGTGTTCTTACATCCCAATCTGGATCATGGGGAGTAATCAAAAAGAGTCTAAGAAGACCCCGAGGCAAACCAAAATTGATTGAAATCCCATCACCAAATTCTGAACAAGAAGAAACGTCTTTTGAATTACAGGAATTAGAAATAACTACAATTGA
>DAZU01000126.1:0-6567 GCA_002507425.1 Euryarchaeota archaeon UBA53 | reverse complement strand
ACCAGAAGTAATCAGCGCTCCGAAACCCTCTGTTGAAATAGAACCTGCTATATCTCAGCCCGAACAATTTGAATTAACCGATTCTATCATCGAGATGGAAAGTCGAACAGCGGAAATTGACGCATTATGTCGCGATTTCCTGTTGATTGGATCGATAGAAGATTTAGATGATGTAAATGCATTCGTTTTGAGTTTAGCAAAACATGGATTTAACATTGCTGATTCAAACTCAGCCAACTATGTAAAAGGTCGCTTACAAAAACTTCATGAGATATCAGAAGTTGAAAAAGACGCTATACATTCCATGCCAAATAGTTGGAGAGAGAGAGAAGCTTTACGGAAATTTGAAAGCGCTAGAGACAGTTTAAGGAATAGCCTACCAGAAATAATATCGCAAAGCGAAACTGAAATGGTTAAAGCAAGAATGTTATTTGAGGAAAAAGCAAGACAGATGGGCTTGGACTTGAGAATACCAGCAGTTTCAGGAAGACTTCACGCATTATTTGACTTACAAATATCGCTAGATGAGGATATCGCAGCCTCCAATCCTAAGTCTGCTCGGAGAACTCGAGTGATACGATTATTGCAACATGGAGCAGTCCATTTAGCACCCAGTGAACGCAGGACATTGGATAGGCTAGAAAGAAACATCGAAGGATTTGAACAACTAGCAGAAGCAATCCTCGAAAAGTCTGGTGGAGAGTATTCAGAAGCACAACAGACCTTGGTAATCAGGTTCTTGGAAAAGAAGGGTTATGATGTAAACAATCCAGAGTTAAGGCCAAGAGTTGTGGCAGCAGCAGGAGTTATAGGTGCGGAAATGGGCCATATTTCTCCCAGTGAAATACCAAAACTCGCACCAGGAATAAAAGTCAGTGACAAGGAAGTAGATTCAATAATCACAGATTTGAAGCGTCTGGCTGAGCAATTCAAGACAGAAACCGTCGAAGATGTCGATCATGATTCAGAACTTGCAGAGTCAGTAGCAGACGCTTCTGACAGGGTCAACAAGATAAGAAGCAAAATCGATGGAGTAGATGAGCTTCTGGCTCGGTTGAAGTTATCCAATAATTAGCGAGTTGCATAGAATCCTTGAATTATTTTTGTCACCGTTTCAATATCTCGTATATCTCTTCTGAGTAAGTCTGCTAGAATTTGCTCTCTCTGTTTCACATGTTGCTCGAATTGGGCTGGAGTTATTCCAGCAGCTGTGCAAATGGTTTCTCGCATCTTTGATGGAATACCAGTTTCTTCTATAGAATTAGTTGCAGCGTTATATTTCCATATTGCATTTAATCGAGGTTTGTCTCCTTCCATTCCAGCAATTTCGGCAACTTCTGTAATTTTTCTAACAGTTTTCCCGTTTACTTGCAGACGTGCTTGAATAATTATCAAATCCAGCCCAGTAAGCATTATTGGAGGAACATTCATCGGTGGATTAACCATTCTGGTGATGGTTTCCATCGCTGTATTTGCGTGCAAGGAACCGAATGATCCATCATGACCTGTATTCATCGCAGTGAGCAAAGTAGCAGCTTCACTTGATCTTACTTCACCAACAATAATTCTATCTGGACGCATTCTAAGGCTGGATTTGAGACAATCATTCATGTCTACTTCGGGTGTTCCATCCGGTCTTTCCCTGCGTGTTTCCATTCTCAGCCAGTGGTCATGGTATACCTGCAGTTCAGCAGTATCTTCAACGGTTAGTAATCGCTTATGCCATGGAATATACATACCCAAACAATTCAATGTAGTAGTTTTACCAGAACCTGTTCCACCCGCTATGACGAAGTTTGCTGGTCTAGAATCTATACCTTCAATCCACACCCACATCATCGCTGCAAGTCTTAGATTTACAGTTCCGAATTTGATTAGGTCAATCATTGTAAGTGGATCTTCTCTGAATTTCCTTATTGTTAACGTTGGGCCGTCTGGGGAAACAGGCGGAATTGTTCCATTTACTCTACTTCCATCAGGTAATCTGCCATCGAAAATGGGGACCATTCCAGGTCCGTCTCCCAATGGAACTGCCGTATATGCAGCAATATTTTTTGATATTTCAAGACCCTCTGCATCATCGACCCAGATATTTGTTCTACACATTCCATGGTCTCTGTGTGCAACTTTTACACACTGAGCGCCGCCATTGAACATAACTTCCTCAAGATTATCATCCTCTAATAAAACTGCAAGACTTCCATATGGGTTGGGTTGGGCGGCACCATCAACATAATACATCGGAGATGGGTGATTTGCTTCAGTGTATATTGTTACTTTTCCATATTGTTGTAAAATCTCTTCCATTAATTCAACCTCCTATTACAAATACGCCTACATGATAAATTGACATAGATATAGCCATCCATAACGGAGCCCACCATAGTGTAGACTTCATCCTGCCCAGCATTCTACCACTAACAGATATTGCTATTAATGATGCAGCACCAAAAAACATGGTAAAAGAGGAGTTGAAACTATCTAATTGGTAACCCTCGCTTCTAGGTGCAAATAACCCAACGATGAAGGCAATCAAGAACGGTAGTCCTATTGAGACGAACATTATGATCAAGATAGACCGTCCCATTAAATCAGACTCTCTACGATTCATAAGATCATTAAGCCGTTCATAGTCTCTGGACATATCGGATAGAATGTTCTGTAAGGGAGCCTGTTGTTCGACTGCTGTTGACATTAGATGCATTACCCGTTGAACCTGAGACGAACGTGATTTCGTTGCGAAATTAGAAAGAGCGGCATCAAATGAAGAAGCGTGACTTTCCTTTAGCGTATCTTTCAACAATTTACCCAAAACCCCAGTGTTCCTTTCTGCCTCAGCAGCCATTGCTTGTTGTAGCCCCAGTCCGGCTCCCAAGGAATCCGAAAGTGCTTCCAGCATTGCTGGTAGGTCATTCTCAATATTCCTCCTTCGGTTTCGCTCTATTATAGGAGGAACTCCGCCTATTGCGAATGCGATACCAAGTGTTAAGATCAATAAAAGAAGAGGGTCATTTCGAAAAATTTCCAAAATACCAAAAATCATTATTACAACCCCGGATCCTTTGTGTGAGCTTTTAGACCAATCATTGCCATCCCAATTAGGGTTAGAACTAGTCCCGCATTTACTATTGACATCATCATGCCTTGGTCAATTGATCCAAATAGTGCTTCAGCTCCATCCATTAATTGGGGAGCAATTCCAAGAATTGAAAGGATAATAGGGCCTATCATCCCGATTGAGAGTAAAGTTTCAGGAACACCTCCGAGTTCTTCAATATACTCTTTGACTTTCTCTGTCCTACTCTCTTCCATTCTTTCTCCCTGTTTTCTTAGAGTTTCGATAATGTCTGTATTTTGAGTGACATTGTTTAGCATGGTGTTTATGACTCTTCTATATCCATCTGTTTCACATTTTTTTAGCAATGCTCGTAACTCTTTTTCCATTGGTTTTCCATTGTTGATGTTTTTCATCAGGGTTGCGAAATCTTTCGAGATAATCCCATAGCCACCTTGCGAAATTGAGTGGATTGCTGCCTCTAAGCCCACACCTGAACCCATCAAAACATCAAGTGTTCTGATGACGTAAAGTACTTCTCTAGACTCCTCAAGCGAACGCATCTAAACTCCTCAACGAATGTCTTCTATAAATTCAAAAATATACGTTTTTTCTGAACCATCGTATTCCATTTTTGAAAACACTGCTTTCACATCCCTTTCTTCGAAAGGATCGTGAATGTATGGCTGACCTGTTCTAAACATTTTCAGTATTTTTTTGTAATCTTCATAATCCATTTCGCCCTTTACTATGTAGGTCGCAGATTCCGCACCTTCATCTACCAAGTCATCACCCTCTCCTCCATGGAGAACAGTTCTCGTTAGTCTGCGCGTGATTATCACATTGATGTCTGCGTTTGGCAGCCTTAGCCAATCAGCACTAGATGTTCCACTAGCTGGTCGAATAAAGAAATCATTCCCCGCCATATACTCACCTGTGAACCCACGAGAGCGCGATTGGGACTTGAACCTGTTGGAATAAAATCACTCAAACGGTTTTCTTAAACCAACCAAACCTTGGTTCGTGAATAGAACCGTCCTCTGATAAATCGTCTAGGCACGATTCTGCCTCGTCCCTATCATGTCCTTTTGATTCAGCATTTGATAGAAGAGTATCAAAATCTACCCCTTCTCCTTGATCAAGTCTTTGAATTATGTCCATCAAAACAATTTTTAAATCGGTTTCAGCATTCTCAATTTCATCGTTTTTATCATCACTTTGTTGAGTGGTTATATTGGTTTGCGATGAATGGAGTTTAGGTGTAATCTCAGAGGGCATTTTATCCTCAGCGATGTCAAGGGTTTGCATTATGCTTAGTCTGTAAGCCTCAAGGTCGATTTCCCCGTAATGTTCCCCTGCTAAAAGTAGACCTTCGATCATGTGTTGTGGAATTCCTGCTGAAGAAAAACTTTCGTTAGATTTTTCTAGTGAGGTGGTTTTATCATGCAGGTCGATTCTTGTTAGCATTCCATTTGCGGCCTTTACTAACCATTCTCTATATACAGAGCGCGGAATAATCGCAGCTTCTTCAGGTCGTAAACTAGTATAAACTGCTCCTTCTTCGTTTTGAAAATATCGTGCTTTTGCAGTCATTATCAACATAATAGTTTCTCCAGTGTCGATTCTTGAGGAAAGCTGTACTACTAACTCGCGCATGGACTCTGGAGCATAATCTCCAACAGCGAAATAGTGCAAACCTGATGGATCTCGTAATTGCCCTTGCCAAAGAGTAGCACCATTTGCGGTCTCCCGTGGTTCGAGTCTTTCCAACAAGCCCGCAACAATCAATCGGTTTACTTTTGCTCCAAGTTTGGTTATTACAAACAACGGGTCGAATTCACCTGATCCTTGTTGATGGAGTGTAGATTCACCGAACTCGGCGGCAAGCATGTGCCATGCTGGCTGCCTTCTCGCTCTTCGCGCAGGCTGCATTAGATTACACCCCATTTTGCTCTTAGCTCAGCTGCTTCTAACACTGAATCAACCTCTATCAATTCAACATTATCCGAAAGTAACATTGCACCTTGATCATCGACAATGGTCCTTCCAGATGCTTTTAATTGCCTGCCCAGAAGCTTTTCACGAAGCATCTGAACAAAGTGCATATCACCATTTTCCTCTAATTGTTTGGATATACCTTCTTGATCAATTCCCAGGAGTGATTCTGAGGCTTGCTTGTTCACAATTAGAGAGATTGTAGAGCTTCCATCATCCATTACCAACCTCAGACGAACGTCACTAACTCCTTCGTATGATGTACATGTGTTGAGAGAGCATAATCCGTTTCTTAGAACTCTTCGACACTCACTACACCTGCTTATAATCCCTGAATCATCCCTTATTGATACTACAAATCCTGTTGTGGAGATTCCTACTCTACTAGCACCAGTGGAAAGATCTGTTAGTGGAACTTCTACAACGTGGTCCGCTAAATCTACATCATCACCCCATGGTGGAGCCGCTAATAATTCGATTTGTGAAACGTCGTCAATCGTAATGTCTGGGATACCTTGCCAGGCCCTCACTCGTGCCCCTTTCAATCTCACAACGACAGGTGTTTGCTCAATATCAAAAGGAGGCTCAGCCCAAATTGAGCATCGGCATTTCCCAGTAGGATCTGCTATATCTCCTGACCATACACTTTTGTTCTCTCCTTCTTTTGTTTCGAAATCTCTTCTAATCATTTTCTGTATCTCTACAATAATCTCAACGTCTCTCGAACCGTCGGTTAAATCCTCGATTTTACTTACCGACCGCGCTATTAAGTCGTCTGCTGATGCAAAGTTTGAGTCATGAAAAACCTCAATTTTCGCAGAAGAACTAATATTTATCTCAGGTGTATTTCTAAATACTTTGACCATTGCATTTTCAATTTTTAACAGAGTTCCTACTTTGTGGTCAAACGGTTCCCAAGACAGGAAACCGATAGCTCCACTAGAATCTGCTAATCTCCCCCTTACAATGTCAATAGATCCGGACCCATCTCTTCGATGAAGAACATCTTCCCTTGAAGCCAATAATCTTCCAACAATGGTAACGGGTCCTTCGTGTTTAATCCTATTTATTTCAATTGGCTCTCCCGGAGTTTCAACAACTCTAGTTCCTTCTTTTAGAACCACAACCCTGCTACCTTGGTTGATATTTAGACTCATGCGTCCCTGATATTCGTTTACAGAAACTCCTTCTAATCTAACAACAGCACCGGGTGTTAGGTTTGAGTTATTTCCCCAGTCCTTGAATTCCCATCGATTTCTAGAAGATTTATCACCCCATGGCATATCTTCCAGTAAGCCAAATGGGACTATTTTTTCTTCCCCCCTCACCATTGTTGTTCGAGGGTTGTGTGTACAAATTTCTACTTCGATTTCCACATTTTTATCATCTGCTGCTAACTCAGAAAGTTTCTCGACCTTCTTTACTGGGATGTCCTGTCTAGCAGTTTGTTGATTTTGGCTTAGTTGATTTGTGGTTTGAGTATCGGACTGAAATCTTCTCATTACCGATCGCATAGC
>DAZU01000079.1 GCA_002507425.1 Euryarchaeota archaeon UBA53 | reverse complement strand
GTTGTTTCTGTGTAGGTTTTTTCAAGACGAGCAAATACGCCTTCCCAAGGTTTACTGTAATTATATTCTGAGCCCGATTCCGACCTAAAATTAAAGTGAATGATTGTTGAACCCGATCCATTTAGTAATATATCCTGCTCATCATCACTCAACCGTGAAAATGGGATATTTGTGGGTATTCCATAGTGTCTAGCTGTTTGTTCCATTAACTTCCTATACCAATGTGGAGACATAGATTGTCTCCAAGGTAATATGCAGCCCTCGGAGATTGTTGCATTTTTATCAACAAATAAATCTGAGCTGAATTGTCTTTGAATACCAAGGCCTTGACATGATGCGCATGCGCCTAATGGTGAGTTGAAAGAGAATACTCTGGGACTCATTTCTGGCATAAAAGACCCGTGTTCTGGACAAGCAAACTCTTCTGACCACACCATGGTTTCTCCTGATTCTGTGAGTCTAGACTTTGATCCGGGAGATAGTTCAAAGTTTTCTGGTGGTGCTTTCAAACTCTCAATTGCAACTGTTCCGCCACCTAGTCTAAGGCCAGATTCAACGGCTTCAGTTAATCTTTGTCTTCTATCTTTTGTACACTTTAGCCTGTCTATTCTGACATCTATATCATGGCGTAAGTTTTTGTCTAAGTTATGATTTTTTTCAAAGGAGGCTTGTCTGCCGTTTACTCTACCTTCTGTCCATCCTTGTTCAACTAAGTTCTTGAAAAGGTCGACGTGTGTTCCTTTCCGATTCCTTACAGCAGGGCTCCATACTGCAACAGCATGGCCTTCCATATTCCAAATAATATCGTCTACTATTTCTTGAACCGTTCTTCGTGCTACTTCAACGCCGCATGTAGGGCAGTGTGGCTTTCCAATTCTGGCCCACATTAAACGAAGGTAATCCATTATCTCAGTCACTGTTGCAACTGTTGACCTTGGATTATGGCTACCTTGTTTTTGATCAATTGAAATTGCGGGAGATAGCCCTTCGATACTATCACAATCTGCCTTTTTCATTTGTCCAATAAATTGTCTCGCATAAGAAGACAGGCTCTCGACATATCTGCGCTGCCCCTCTGCATATAATGTATCAAAGGCAAGAGAGGATTTGCCTGAGCCAGACACCCCAGATATCACAACGAATGCGCCTCTAGGTAATTTTACATCAATGTCTTGTAGATTATGGGTTCGAGCCCCTTTAACCTCAATCCACCCTTCACTCCCAGGTTTTGGCACATATTACTGCGATGACTGATTGTTCTTGAGTGCTTGCTTAGGGCTAAGGGCCAAATGGGATGGGTGCTTCAAACCTAACAGGGTCATCTGTATCTGGGTGAAGTAATTCAATTGAAGAAGCGTGAAGTGCTATCCTGCCGATAGGGTTTCCCCTTGCCCCGTGTAGGTTGTCACCAACAACCGGATGGCCCAGGTTAGATAGCCCAACTCTAATTTGATGTCTTCTTCCAGTCTCAATAGTAAGGGATAGAAGGCTAGCTACATTGTCCGAATCTTCTATCTCCCAATGAGTGATCGCGAGTTTTGCTTTGGGGTGTTTTTTATCAACCGAGCGAACATTTAGGAATTTATCCTCAAATAACCATTCGCGTATTGTTCCGTGACTGTTAACAGGAATTCCTTCAACCATTGCATGATAATTCCTGTGGACTTCTCGGTTTGCGAACTGTTCCTGTAGGTATTCTTTGTGCTGTTTATTCTTGGCAAAAATCATCACGCCCGAGGTCTCCCTGTCAAGTCTGTGAACAACAAATACCCAAGCCTTTCTATTCCCTTGCTGCAAATAGTCAACGACTCTTGAGTGTAAAGTATCTGGTTCTAACTTATCCGTCGAGACTGAGAGTAATCCTGCCTGCTTATTGACAACTATGATGTGATCATCCTCAAATAAGATTTTAATTCTTTGATATTCCTTTCCCGAATCTTTGTTAGGATTGACTTTTACAGCGGTTTCTTTGTCTAATATTTCTACTACGTTTCCTGGTTTCAATGTTGTTTTTGCCTTGTGTACGACGCTGCCGTCAACTGTAACTCTACCTGTAGTAAGCATCTTCCTTAACTTATTTTTAGATGAATTTGGAAAATATACAGATAGCGCTTCTATAAGTTCCATTTCTGAATCAATTTCCACAATATCACCTAGAGATACAATATTTCAACAACATCTCCAATTGAATACTCTTCGCCTGGATGAAGGATAACTAATGCATCACTCAAAGCCATGCTTGCAATGTTACCAGATCCTTGATGGTTTTTTTGGTATGCTTTCAATTCATTATCGGTTGACTCGACTTTGACTCTTCTAAGAGTCAGAAAGTCTTTGCTCGGTTTGACGGTCGTAGCCAAAGTTGCAAACGCTTTATTTTCTGCTGGGCTCGTGGAATGGGTGAGATTCCTAATCCATGGACCTACCAGCATCCTGAATACAACATGACTACTAACCGGATTTCCAGGAAGGCCGAATATGGGTGTATCTTTCCATTTTCCAAATAGTGGAGGGGAGCCGGGTCTCAATTTAATTCTCCAGAAATGAATATCTCCTTCTTCCTCCATAATTTTTCTAATTAAATCCCAATCTCCCATAGAGACTCCCCCGCTGGTAATTATCAAATCACATTCCTCTGAAGCTCTATCGAGAGATTCTCGAGTTCTGCTCATTGTATCTTCGACCAAATCATAACGTTTCGGTATATGGCCAAGCCATTTTACTAACCCGCTTATACCATATGCATTAGACTCATAGATTTCTCCTGGTTTGAGATCTTCTCCTGGCTGTCTTAATTCGTTTCCAGTGGGGATAATTCCAATAGCCAGCTTACTGAAAACAGGTATCATATTGTAACCCATGGTAGCGACCATACTG
>DAZU01000069.1:3140-4627 GCA_002507425.1 Euryarchaeota archaeon UBA53 | reverse complement strand
AGATCTCTTTAGAATGTGTAGCGAGCGCTGAACTCGTAGTTGCGATCAGGACGTCCAACGACAGAACCTAGTGCATATCCTGTGTTTGGTAGATCCCAATTTTCTTCATCAGTTACATTAAAGATAGCGAATTCGAAAAGCCACTTTTCATACTCGTAAAAAACCTTTACATCGAACTCGACCTGCGCACTTAACTGAGGCGAATCAAGAACTACGTCAGAACCAAGATTGCTAATAGTGGCGCCATCGTAGGCAACTTCCATCTCGGAGGTATAAACCATGTTAGCTTGAACACCAAAACCATTGTCAAATTTGTATTGCACCAAAGCATTTAACAAATGTGGAGGGCATCCTGGAGTTTCGAACTTACCATCCTCAACTGTTGGAAATGTAGGTGTTATCCATGGCACACCTGCAGTTTGCTGATCAGCAGAAGTTGCTGTAGCTAGGAAACCTGCAGTACGTTCTGAATCCAAGTATGAATACCCAATTGTAACGAATAAGTTGCGACTGGGTTGGTAGTTAAACTCAATCTCAAACCCATCGGTGAAAACAAAGTCTACAGAATTATCTGAATTTACAGTTGTATATTCCTGCGAGAAGAGAGCAGCACCTAAATATGCTTTGCCATCAAATAGTGAAATATTTGTTCCGAATTCCACTAACTCGGTAGTAAGATCATCCGCGAAGCTACCAGGATCGATTGCACCTCCGGTGTTACTGGTAAAGTGCTCACCTTCATTGTAAGTAGCATAAACTGCACTGTCTTCAGTCGGCTTGTATACGAGTGAAACATTTGCATTGTAGAAATTTGCAGAAGAGCTGACTCTGCTGTAATCAAGAGATCTAAACGTATCATCGGATGTATCCCCCGGAACAAATTCAGTACCGTTGTATACTCCATCAGTACCATTTTTGTCTACAGCAACAACTTCTTCAGGTATACCGTCTTCGTGTTCTACATAATCAATAGTATACCCAAATAGAAGAGAAAATTGGTCATTCAGTTCTAGATCAACCTGTATGAATGGAGCATATATTAAGCTCTCTGTGTCGAAAGCTTGGAGGCTATCTGCCTGTGTATCGCCAAATCCACCCACATACCAATAATCAAGAACACCTCTCGCGGCTGCTCCAGTGTGTATGTAAGGTCCAAAACTTACGTCAGGAACTCTAAACAGATTAGGATCCTGAGTCATATCGTAATAATTGACAGGCTCATTGAAGTAGTGATTAACAGATTCAATTTCTTGGTATTTGAGTCTTAATCCGTAATTTAGAGTAACACTGTCAAACACATCAGTATCGATGTCTTGAACTAGTTGGATGCGATTTTCTAATGACCAGTTATCTGGTAAATATTCAGAATAATGGTAAGAGCTAAATGTTTGACGATCCTTCCAGTGAAAATACGTATTGTTCAGAAGTGTTAGAGAATCAGAAATTTTCTTCTCCTGCAGAGCTTGTAACCAGAAAACCTTTGCTCT
>DAZU01000069.1:849-2783 GCA_002507425.1 Euryarchaeota archaeon UBA53 | reverse complement strand
GGTGCTGCCAATTTTCCTGCACGATCAATTGCAACAGGGTTATCAACATCTAAAACAATAGCGCCGCCAAAATTACCGAAGCCTGCAGGGGGTATGTTTACGTAATTATCAATGTAATCAGCGCCTTGGGCCACATTAGGTGTGTATAAACCACTATCTAATAGAGCTTGTGTAACGCGATTGATACCCCAGTTCTCAGTATAGTTACCATTGTAATATTCACCCATCACATCTAAGCTGTATGTATCGCTTGGGCGCCATGCAAAGGTTAGATAAAATGACTGGCTGTTATCATACCAGCGATCATGAAAACCATCCCATTGCTTGATTTGCATAGATGTGCGATACGCCAGTGTATCACTAACGACTACATTAGAGTCAAAGCTGTAGGTTTTTTGGTTAAAAGTACCATAAGTGAAATCAACATTGCCTCCATCTTGGAAATAGGCGCGTTTTGTAATCAAGTCCGCATAACCACCCACATAATTGGATGTGCCATAGACAGCACCAGCTGGTCCTTTCACAATGTTAACGGACTCAACAGAATTAAAATTAATGGGCACACCATTACCATTAATAGAATGTCCACGGCGCATACCATTGACCATGAGATCCGCTTCTTGACCACGGAGATTAGGCGTTGTAGGAGCACCAAAATTAGACTTTGTGTAGGAAGATGATGTAAGCTTGGAAAAGTCACGGACATCTTTAATGCTAATAGCGTCTAACTGCTCACGAGAAATAATATTCACATTTCGTGGAGTATCTAGGATAGAACGGTCAGTTCCATACACCGATGTAATCGGACGTGTCGTCGCTAGAATGCTCTCTTCAATGGGAACAGAGTCAGCGTCAACCTCCTCAAGAACAATAACTTCTTCTTCCTCTTGGGCTTGTAGCATTGTTGCAGAAAAAGCACAGATAACTGAGATTCCTACAATATATCTTAATAATTTATTATGCATAGTAGTGTTGATGTTTGTTGTTTATAGCCTTTTTACGTATGGCACTGTGATTCAAGCATGTAGAATGCCAAGTTACGTTTAGACATATAATTTACTAATATTGCAACTAAAAAAATACTATCGAATTATCCCTGACCACAATCACATACGTTTAATTTATTCTCTAAACGCTCGCGTAATAAAAATCAGGCATGACCAATGCTACTATTGCTGATGCTATATTTACAAAACTATGCCCAAAATCGCACTTTCTGGCAGCCGCACTGATACAACCAATCCAATTCAAAAAATTCGATCGTTCTTGTTGGTCGAGCTTGTCTCATCTGGATGGGAGTTATGCAATTCCTATGGTAATCAAATTATCACCCTAGGTAATATCGAAGAAAAAATACAGGATGCAGATGCTTTCATTTTTATGCCCGGTGCACAAATTGAGGATATCTTTTATGCTGTTTCAATATTTGTTGGTTATCAAACACTGGATCCAGACTTGAAAGGTAAGCCTGCCGTAATACTCAACACGGATGGATCCTGGGACCTTTTATTTGAATTGTTGGATCAATTAGAACTTTTTGGAACTATTCGCCAAAGCTATCGTAAATTTTTACTGCATTCCAAGGAACCAGTAGAAGCTTTGGCAAACTTGGAATATGCAGCACGGGTCGGGATACCTGATTCCGGAAGAGAAAAAATTGTAAGTGAACCGACTTCATCTTTTGAAACTCCATTACCAGCCAATACTAAAAGCAGGGTTTGTGTATTTTGCTCAGCTAGTATGGATGCAGAAGATTACATAAATGACGGATACAATTTAGGAAAATTACTCGCTAATCACGGCTATGGTTGCGTCTCAGGGGCTGGCACTACTGGCGTTATGGGTTCAGTGGTTCAGGGATCTGTTGAAGCCGGAGGATGGACTGCTGGATCAAATGTTCCTCACATTATTGAGGTTGAAGGACTTCCCGATGG
>DAZU01000069.1:0-431 GCA_002507425.1 Euryarchaeota archaeon UBA53 | reverse complement strand
TCAGAAGCCTTCATCATATTCCCAGGGGGCGCTGGAACTGTCCAAGAAATGCTAGCTCTTTTGATCTTCAAGCAATCAGGCAATCCGCTGATGGCGGGCAAGCCGATCATTTTGTTTAATCGTATCGATGAAAAGTTGCAGGTGCCTTTTTGGGGTAAATTAGTCACTCTTTTAAATAATCTAGCTAATAAAGAACTCTTTACCGTTGTTACTGAACTTGAAGAAATCATCCCAACTCTCGATCAGCTCGCTTAATGTCTCAGTTCTACTGATCTAATCTGCATAACGTCCAAATGCTAAAAACAGGATGTAAGCAATTGCTGGAAACAGCACAAAAAAGAGCCATGGCGGAAATCCGAGAAAAGCTACACCTGCGTAGCCAGTCACACTCGCCATAGACATTGTTGCAAGCGCATATGGCAACTGTGTCG
>DAZU01000022.1 GCA_002507425.1 Euryarchaeota archaeon UBA53 | reverse complement strand
CACGTTCAGGCTCCAACTGGAGGCTCAATGCTTCTTGCTGGAGTGATGTTGAAAATGGGGGCTTACGGAATGCTTCGCCTACCAATCGCAATTTTCCCTGATGCGATGATTTTCTATCAAGATATTATTATGGCAATCGGTTTGATATCACTGGTTTGGGGTGCGATAGTTTGTCTTGGACAAACCAATCTAAAACGAATGGTCGCTTACTCATCGGTTTCCCACATGGGTGTAATACTTCTTGGAATCGCGAGTATGCAGCCGCTGGGATACGCAGCTGCTCTTTTCATGATGTTCGCTCACGGTATAATTTCACCAATGCTCTTCGCTGTTTGTGGAGCATTCAAACATCACTACCATTCTATGGAGATAGGTGCGATGCGCGGTATGGCCAAGTGGTCACCATACCTTGCAGTATACATGATGTTTTCCTGGATGGCCAGCCTTGGTTTACCCTTGCTTGCAGGATTCGTTGCTGAACTTATGTTGATGATTGCGTACTGGCCTGTTTATGGCTGGTGGATATTACTTCCAGGAGCAGTCCTTGCAATCACAGCAGCATACTATCTTTGGTCTATGCAAAGAACCATCTTTGAGGGTGGAGATGAGGGCCAACCCCCAGAATCTCTGCATGGGGAAACCCCACCAGACATCACATTGTCAGAAAACATAGGTATGATCATCTTAGCGATATTCACAGTCTTGTTCGGTGTTTTCCCATTCATTGCATTAGGTATGATGGATGATTGGACTGTTGAATTTTTCAAAGGCGTATTTGAGGCAGGAGGAATCTGATTGAGTGTAGAAGTATTCTCAAAGGATTTTTGGGTAATATTTGCCCCTGAGTTAGTGATGGTTATAGGTTTATTATCGATATTTATTATTCCAAATCTTGGTAACACAAAGTTTCGAATCCCATTAACAAAGAGAGAGATTCCTTGGTTTTTGGGCGGTCGGAGATTCAAGTCCACAGGTTCACCTGCAATACCTGGACTATTGGCAACTGTGACCTTATTCACGACTATTGGTATGATGCTGATAGATATCATTGATGGTAATCTCAAAACCACGACAATTACCAGCGGCGAAATTGAGATTCTACAAATTGACGCATTTTCGAGGTTTTTTGAAATTTTATTCTTGGCCACTGTATTATTAGCATCCATGGCAAGCCTGGATAGAATTCCTGCTCATACATTTGAGGGTAAAAAGACTCTAGATGAAATGTATGATAACCGTCGGCAGGCTGATTTTTACATTCTTTTACTGACAACGGCCATAGGTATGTGCATAGTCGCTTTATCCAAAGATTTGTTTGTTCTATTTGTTGGATTGGAACTAGCAAGTTTAGCAACATACGTTTTGGTTGGATTCCACAAGGAGTCCCTGTCAGGAGCAGAGTCAGGTGTGAAGTATTTCATTGTGGGCTCGGTAGCTAGCGGTGTAGGGTTATACGGCTTATCTTTACTATATCTTGAATTTGGCACTCTCCAGTTAGATTTACTTTCAGTTTATTGGTCTGAAGGAAGTATTCTAGGAACCATTGCATTAGGATTAGTTTTAGTTGGCTTTGGATTCAAGGTAAGCGCAGCACCATTCCATTTTGCCGCACCAGACGCTTATGCAGGTGCAAATTCTGCGGTTGCTGGTGTTCTTGCTACCGCCTCAAAGGCAATGGGAATGATTGGTTTGATCCGCATCTTACTAGTAATAGCATTACCAGATGCACAACCAGATGGAACAATAGACGAGGTTAGTGCAATGTGGATATACGCACTTGCTACAATGTCAATTGTGACTATGACTTGGGGGAATATTGCTGCACTTGGTTCAACCAATCCAAAGAGGATGCTCGCATACTCATCTGTTGCTCATGCAGGATACATGATGGCTGCTCTTACCGCAGTAGGCGCATGGCGATGGGGAGAAATAGAAGCTCCAGCCGAGTATGGTGAAGCTATTGTAGCGGCGGTTCTATTCCACATGTTCGTACTTGTTGCATTCAAATTAGGTGCATTCTTAGTACTCGCTCTACTGGAGATGGAAGGTGGAGCTAGCCGCTTATCATCGCTGTCTGGCTTGGCTAGAAGAGATCCTTTAATTGGAACAGCGATGTTCATATTTATGCTAGCTCTTGCTGGAGTTCCACCTCTTGCAGGTTTTGTCTCTAAGTTTCTAGTTGTAGCTGGAATCGTCTCATCAAGCGTGGGCGACTTATCAGCAAACGGTAGTATTAGTTTCTCTGATTTCCACTGGGTATGGTGGCTTGCTCTTGCTATGTTCCTAAACAGTGCAATTTCAGTATTTTATTATCTACGAATAGGCGTTGTGATGTTCCTAGATGTTCCAGAGGAAGGACGAAGAAAACCACTACCGTATGGAACATCGATTAGAATGTCCATTTGGATATGTCTGGTTGCAACAATCCTTCTAGGCTTATCAGGTGATACACTGATCAATATGTGTTACCGAGCAGCAGAGAGCCTAAATCTTGGTATGAGTTAGTCTCAGTCTTCAAGTAGGAAGGGCTTTTGGCCTAACTTATGGCACGTAGGCGTGAAGAGAAAGTAGACGAGGAAGAACTAGCTCGTCTGATGGGCTCTGCGGAAGGGGAATCGTCTAAGATTCGAGTGAAAATGCCTAATACGAAAGTAAACGAAATGTTCGCTATTGCCGAACAAATTCTTGGGGGACGTAGAGTAAGTGTGCTCTGTGCAGATGGTGATACAAGGATGGCAAGAATACCAGGAAAAATGCGTCGCAGACAATGGGTTAGAGAAGGTGATTTGATAATCGTGTGGCCGTGGGACTTTCAAGATTCCAAGGCGGATGTAAAGCATCGGTATACTAAAACTCAAGCTCTTTATCTATCAAGAAAAGGAGTTCTTCCTTCTGATGTTGATGTATTTGGAATGAATACTCAGGTCGATGACTTCGATGATGAAGACGGATTATTTGCTTCTAGTAGCGAGGTTGAGGTAGATGAAAAAACCGAAATACCTGCCGATGAATCTGAAGATGACGACGATGATGATGAGATCAACGATCTCTTCGGTTGATTAAACGTCGCCTCAAGTAAAAGGAGGCTTGAACATGGGACGCCGATCTGATTGGGATGACGAATTGTCAAAAGACACCAAGCAACGTAGACATAATCGCAAACGTCGTAAGATGAATGCTGACGAAGAATTCATTGACGAAGAATCCTCTAAGTTTATTCGCAGTTTAGACAATACCAAAGGTAGCAGTTGGATGGCGGAAAAAAGGTATAAACAGATGTTTAACGAAATTGAAGAAGGGCTTTCAGGAGTTCTAGGGGATGGCCCCTTTGAATGGGTAGATCGCAGGGTATTTGATGCTGTATTCGATAGATTGACATTATTGAGTCTGTACAAATTAATGAAATCTGGGATAATCGATACCCTTGACTTCCCTATCGCCAGAGGAAAAGAGGCTCATGTCTTCCACGGAACAGGCGAGAGTGGACCTGTTGCAGTCAAGATTTTTCACACTTCAAATGCCGTTTTCAAAAATTTAGTCCAGTATATTGAAGGTGATCCAAGGTTTGGTGGACTCAAAAGACGGCATAGAGATCTGGTTGATATTTGGGTCAGGAAGGAATTCAGGAACCTTTCAAGGCTGGAGAAATGGGGACTCGCCGTTCCAAAACCTTTGGGTGTTCACAAGAATATACTCGTAATGGAATATCTTGGGACTGATGTTGCCCCCTCACCAAGGCTTAGGGATGTAAAGGTCAATGATGCAAAGGCAGTTTATGAGGAGCTTTTAGAATTCCTTGCAATATCATGGCAAAAAGCAAACATGGTTCATGGCGACTTTTCTCCTTACAACATAATGTGGCACGGAGACAGACCAGTTGTTATTGATGTGGGCCAAGCAGTTGTACAATCACACCCCAAAAGCCAAGAGTTTCTGGTAAGGGACGTTACTAGGTTGGTTGAATGGGCCAACAAGGCGGGTTTGGAAACAGATTTAGCTGAAGCAATGTACGACGTCTTGGAAATGGATTTGTCACATGTTGAGGAGAAAATTGTTTCCTAGTAATCCTACATATCTTGAAGAAGTGAATCCTTCCCGCTGAAATCATGCGTCAGCCACTACCAAGAGTACCCAAAGACCGCATAGCGGTTCTAATTGGCGCCAAAGGTGCTACTAGAAAAGAACTTGAAAGGGCTGCGGGATGTAAACACATTCAGATAGATTCTGCAACAGGAGAAATCGACGTTACTTGGCCTGAACCTGGTGATTTTGACCCAGTAAAGGCACTGAAATTACCCGATGTTATCAAGGCAATAGGCAGAGGAATGGCTCCCAATCGGGCAATACAACTTTTGCAAGATGATTGGTTTTTTGAGATTGTTGACCTGAGAGAACACGTTGGTAAAAAGTCTAGACAGCAGAGAAGAATCCGTGCAAGAATCATTGGTTCGGAAGGTAAAATTCGTAAAATGATAGAGCAGCATACAGGTGTGGAAATCTCAATCTACAAATCAACAGTAGTTCTAGTTGGAGATGGAGAGGGATTATTCAGTGCTAGGCAAGCAATAGAAATGTTAGCCAGAGGAAGTGAACA
>DAZU01000056.1 GCA_002507425.1 Euryarchaeota archaeon UBA53 | reverse complement strand
CGATTATTGTTGCTGGTGGGCATGGTACTAGATTGTTACCTATGACCAGTTATACTAACAAAACGATGTTGCCGCTAAACGGTCATCCAATCATAGATTACGCACTATCGATAATCCGAAATTCGGGAATAGAAGATATTACAATTATTGGAAACAAATTCATTAACAAAATTCGCAACCATGTAGGAGATAGTGTTCGATATGTGCAGGAAGAGGAGCCAAAAGGTGTGGCGCCTGCTTTACAATTAGCTAGGTCTGGGAACGAAAACTGTCCACTTCTAATTTGGTTTTCAGACAATATAACGAATGTAGATTTGAAGAATATCATTCAAGGCTTTGAAGAAGGCGCTGTTTTGCTGACCAGAGAGGTCGGCAACCCTGAAGATTTCGGGGTCGCAATCTTTGATGATGAGAGGTTAATTGGAGTTGTTGAAAAACCAAAACGTCCGCAGAGCAATGTAGCAATAGGTGGAATCTATTTATTTGATTCAAAGTTTTGGCATCGACTTGATCAGGTTCAGTCAAAACCTAATTTTTCTATCTCCGATGTCACCAGTCAATATATCGCCGAAGGTAGTGCAAAAGTTATCTCTGTTGGAGAATCGACCTGGGTTGACTGTGGAACGCCAGAGGGCTTAATTCATGCATCTAGGTTATTACAAGATGGGCAATTTCGGTTACCAGAGGGGATTGAATGAAGCTCGGGATAATCGGTGCCGGAATGGTAGGAAGTACTATCGAACACTGGTTTGAAAAAGTGCACGATGTCTTTGTCCATGATCCGTTGAGAAATACTAGTATCGAATATGTTACTAAAAACTGTTCAATGGCATACATTGCAGTTCCAACTCCACAAAATGAGGATGGTTCCTGTGATACAAGCATCGTTAGAGGAATTCTTGAACAACTCCCCGCAGGATTTATCGCTGTTGTAAAAAGTACTATCATTCCAGGAACTACACAAGAACTACAGGCAGAGTTTCCACAACTAAAGATTGCATATTCACCTGAGTTTTTAGTTGAAAGGAATAGGTTCGAAGATTTTGCCAACCAGCAAATTCTCATCGTTGGCACCGAACACAAAGAAATTGTAGATTTAGTCTACAAGCATCATAATATGGCTGGAATACTAAACAATTGTGAGGTTTTCCATGTAAGCAGTGTAGAAGCAGAGTTGGTAAAATACGCAAAAAATAATTTTTACGCTATGAAGGTTATCTATGCTAATCAAATGTTTGACATTTGTGAAAAACTGGGTGTAAAATGGGATGCCATCAAGGAGATTATAACAACCCCCCAAAACCAAATGATTGGCCCCTCTCATCTTGATCCGATCATGGGACTATTCAGAGGATTTGGCGGTAAATGTCTGCCAAAAGACAGTTTGGCATTGAGAGAACTTGCTCGTAGTTTGGAGGTTAACTACCATCTCCTCGACGCTATTCAAGAGGATAATAGAAACCTAAGAAGAATACCAACTGGTATGCAGTCAGATATCCTCACGGAGGATGATTAATGCTTCCAGAACATGGTACTTTCAGAAGGTATGTTATGACTTCAATGGTTAACTTTCTCGTTTTCTACACTCTCTGGGAGATTCTAGTATTTTTGCTTCCCAATGAAGAATACTGGCCAACAGTATCTTGGGCAGCAGCTTGGTTTTTGGGTTCCTTACAAGCCCATTGGACCCACAGAATATGGACTTTCAATTCAAGTAGGGATATTAAATGGACTATTCCCACAACTATGATCCTTTACATCTTAGGAGGTATTGGGTCTACATCTTGTTACTACATTGGTACTGTTACTTTTGGCTTCGACTTCAGGTTATTCTTCTTGCTAAATTCTAGTTTGTGGGGGTTCCTTAATTACATAGGCCAGAGAGAGATTGCTTTCAAAGAAGTCAATACCTTTGCCCCTTTAGGTAACGAATGACTGATTTCATTATACCAATTTTCGGTTTCTGCCCCAGTCCCAATCGCCAATCTAACTCGCCCGCTAAGTCAAAATTAACAAGATCTTCAAACCCGCCAATTAACTCTCCAGAAATGAAAATTTGCGGCACGCTTTTCGCATTATTCGTTCTTATTGCAAATTCCATGTCGTTTTTACTAGACTTGCCTAACTTAATCTCGCTGTAGTTGACTTTTTTATGATCGAGATATTGTTTTGCTTTTACGCAAGCAGAACAACCTTTGTTAGTATATATCTCGACTTCGGCCATACTGCCTTGTCTGATTAGTAGCATTTGAACAAGTCGTTTTTAGCGAGGCATTCAAGACATACTACCTAATCCCGGTAGTCATGCTGCCCGATACAATACACAAGTTGCCGCAATCTGAAAGATTTGCATATGCACAATTACTGGCTTACATGACTAGGGTTGACAACGAATTGACAGTTGAGGAGATGTCTATGTTTGAACAACGTTTAGGAACAGCACTCCTATCTCCAAAACAACGTAAATTGATTCGAGCCTCTTTGAAAAACCCTCCATCCTTAGATGAGTGCCTCGAAAATTTAGGTGATGAGGCTGGTAGACTAGCGCTGCGTGACGCAGTATTGATGTCCGCCTCTGACGGAAATGTTGACGAAGATGAGCGAGATATACTAGAGGAAATTTCAGAACATTTAGGCCTCAAGGATGATGCAGTAGACCGATTGTTAGAATGGACTGTTGAAGGATACGCCTGGATGCAAATAGGATACGATCTTTTGAATGATCTATCAAGGTGATGTGGCTGCTACCTGATGCAGCCCTAGCCCTTCCCGAAGAGCAACGAAGGAAGATTGCATGTATGCTAATACTAGTTGCTGCATCTGACGGCGCCCTTGTAAAAGAAGAGATTTCTGCTATCGAGGCAAGCATGGGCGCAATGATGCTGCATCCAGAAAGTAGAGAAGAAGTAAGGCAGTTACTATCACAACCTCCCGAATTGAGTTACTTGCTAGATGATATGGATATTGCAGCAAAAAGAATTGCCCTAAGAGATTGTGCATTGCTAGCTTCCGTCGATGGCGATTATGACGAAATGGAATTAGCCGCTCTTAGAACAATTGCTGATTCGGCAGGTTTGTCAGAGAAGCAGTTGGCTAAGGTGCTAGCATGGGTTTCTGAATCTTGGGTTCACACTGCAAAAGGAAGAAGGCTAATTTCACTCTCTATGCTCGGTGATGAAAATTTTCAATGATTTTCTTACGGATGAGGGGTTTGGTTTTCCGGATTCGTGAAAACATGAAATTTTATGCATATGTTTTATTATCAGTACTAGCCTTGGACATGATATCCCAATCGCTTAATTTGGGAAGAGTGTGAAAAAGAATGGGAATTCATCCAAAAATAGGGATTACAGGGTTGCCTCGGTCGGGAAAATCCGCTGTCCTCGCTAAAGTTCTCGAAATGTTAGAAGACGAGCGTAAAAGAGAAATCAATGCAAGAGGTGGTGATGGCGCAAATACAAACATCATTGGAGGAATGCGCACAGAACCGCTAACAGAGAACTCCGAAAGGGTTGGTTACAAAGTAATCAACATCAAGACCGGAGAAGAAGCAGTAATGGCGCACAAATCTATTGATAGTCGATTAAGAGTTCTAGGGTATGGAATAGATACTGAAGCTCTAGATAGTGTAGCACTACCTGCGATTGAGTTCGCAAGAGACTATTGTGAAGTCATAGTAATAGACGAAATTGGTAAGTTTACTGTCGAATCTGAAGAATTTGTAGATGTGGTTAGATCGTCTCTTAAAGTCGATAAACCAACCCTACTTGCACTGCATAAGAAAAGCAGGCATCCTTTGCTTCAAGACATTCGAAGAAGGGACGATGCTCGTATTTTAGAAGTTACACCAGTTAATCGTGCGTTACTACCTTACAAAATTCACAAACTAATGCGTGAAACGTACTGATTCATCCGTTGGTTTCATGCATTGATATGAGTTGGGGCATAGTAATGAATCCCGCAAGTAGTGCTCATAAGATACTACTTGGGACTGGTTTAGGGACTTTAATGGCAAGTGGTTTGGCCCTTATTTCAGGACAGTTGTCTGTCGAAGAGCCAAGCCTTGGATTTTTAATTCCCATCACAGGAATTTTTCTAATTCTACTTTCAATTCAGACAAAAAATGGAGATGGATTGTTGTCATCTTTATTCCCTGTAGAAAATGATGATAATGCGAAACTCAGAGTTGAGCAAGAGCTCAGTAGTGCAAGCAAAGAAGAAATGATTGGTGGTGCGTGGGCTAAATTAGAGCACACAATGCTCTCAAAGGAATTGGAGGGAGAAGAGTGAAATTAACCCTTCCAAATGATGCAAAGAGAAAACGCAACCAGTATTGGAATACTTGCATTGTGCTAGGTTGCTTGGGCGCCGTGTTTATGGTGCCATACAATGACGAAATGAACGCCTGCGGTGCGGGCCTTTGCTGTTTTTCAATGATTTTCGCAATAAGTGCATTAACTACCCCTGTTAACGAACAACAAGTTGTCGTTATTCAACAACAACCGCAATTTGTGCCTGTCGCACAGC
>DAZU01000004.1:4952-10383 GCA_002507425.1 Euryarchaeota archaeon UBA53 | reverse complement strand
TGTTAGTTCCATCCACATTAGTCCAGCGTGAGGAAAAGAAGGTTCTGCGTAGGGATGAGGCTTATCCTGATTTTATCAGGGCACTGGGTGGAACAGCTCAAGCAAGAAGCGCTGAACCTAGTACTACTATCAAAGCGCTTCGTGGTATTGATTTTGGGATGTTAGATGCTTCAATAGATCGGTTGGAAAAGCGACTTTCAACCAGAATAGATAGTGAGAGAGCCTGGGATTACTTTGCAGCAGATACCAACTCAGCAGTGATTTCAAGATACAATAGAATCTACATTGAGGGTTCTCAATCATCTGGAGAGCCAGCAGAAACTGCTGACATGGTTTCACGTTCAATTAGCAATCTCCTGTCTCTAAGAAGAAGGAGAAGTTTGTCAGCCTCGACAATGTGGGGTGTTGCACTGGGTCTATTGATATCCTCTGTAGTCTCACTTAATGTCACAATATCAATTGTTTTACAATTAGGTGAGACAATCGCTGGAGTTGCCTCGAGTATTGCCGAATCTACAGATATAGGTTCAATCACCGACGCAGCGGGTGGATTTGTTTTACCGGTAATGGAAGATCCCAGTGCGGTCAAAGACAATATTATGATGTTCAAAATAATAGCATCGGTTCTAATTTTGGTACAAGTATTAGCTGTTTCTTTCATTGCAACCAGGCTTCGCGGTGGAGGTTTTACTAGTGCCGTAGGACAAACAATTCAGCTGCTTTGGATTGCAGCCTTAGCCAGCCTATTGTCATCATTTATTCTGGACGGAGCATCAGGACTGTTTAGCACGTGAATTTAGAATATAGTGCAATATTTATCCTAAAAAGATAGAAACAATTTCAGATTCTATTATGGAACAACCATGACGGAGATTGTGTACTCTATCGCATTGATAGCTGAACTATTCGTTTCCTGCTTTCTAATGTTCTGGGGATACAGTATGATGTAGGAAAGTTGGACTAGGCATAGGAAGTTGTCGTGAATGGAAGCAAAACTTACTTACACTGAGCCTTGGAAAAAATAGATTGGAAGTTTGATAAAGCAACATTAGCGGCCGCCCATCTCTTGCTTAATCCTCTTTTTGCTGGCAGCCCATGAACAGATTGGGCATTTGGTGAGGTCGTGGTTTCTCGCTGGGCAATATTCACGACCGAAGAAGATAATCTGTAAGTGTAATTTGTTCCAAGATTCCTTGGGGAATATAGCTTTCAAGTCTTTTTCGGTCTTTACTACATTTTTACCATTAGACAATCCCCATCTTGCTGCTAGTCTGTGAATGTGCGTATCTATTGGAAAAGCAGGGACTCCAAAGGCCTGCGCCATTACAACTCCTGCGGTTTTATGACCTACGCCGGGTAAACTTTCTAACCCCTCAAAAGTATCAGGAATTTCACCGCCATAATTCTCGCAAAGGATATTGGATAGTTTGAAAATATTCTTTGCCTTTGTTGGGGCAAGTCCTACCTCTCGAATAATCAACTGGATATTTTCAGGAGATAGCTTTGACATAGTTTTGGCATCTGGTCCTTGGCGAAATAATTCAGGGGTAACTTCATTCACTTTCTTGTCGGTTGTCTGGGCGCTCATTAGAACTGCTATGAGTAATTGAAAAGGTGTTTCATGATCCAATGGGACAGGGGTTTCAGGATAATATTCCTCAAGCATACTTAGTATAATTTCTGCTTTCTCGGAGCGCTTCATACAATCAACCCTGGTAATTATGACTGTATTCTTCTCCGTTTATCCATGCCCATATGAAGCCGACAAAAACAAATCCAAATGGGACAATGTTACAGAAAAATATGACCTCTGGTAATGTATTATCTTCGGAGGCACCGGTAGCAAGCCAGCCAAATAGACCGACGATTGCTCCGGGGAAAAATAGAAGCAAAGAAATGATAATAGCTCTCGTAAATCTCATTCAAACACCTAGTCTCATAGCCAATTCTTGGTGGGTTAGATAATTCATGACATCAGATTTCTCCAGCCATCCCTTCCTTCCAACCATCACTCCGTATTCAATGTCACCCAAACCCTTCACAGAGTGTGCATCGGGGTTAATGAATACTGGAACTCCTAATTCCTTTGCTCTTTTACAAAGTCTCCAATCTAAGTCCAATCTATATGGTGATGCGTTTAATTCAACCGCCTTGAGTTGACCTTCTTTGTTTGCCTGTGACATGTGCTCTAGGATTGCGTGTAGGTCAATTTCATATCCGTCTCTTCCTTGTAGAATTCTTCCAGTCGGGTGACCCAAGACGGTCGTTGCTGGATGGTCTAGGCAGGTCAGTAGGTCTTCGGTATTTTGAGACTCATCCCTTCCCTTCCATCTACTCATGGCATGAACACTAGCGACAACATAATCAATTTGCGCTAATACGTCGTCGGGATGGTCTAATTTGCCATCTTCCAATATGTCTGACTCAACTCCGCTAAATAACCTGAAATCTATCCCGCTATCTTTCCACTCCTTGTTGTATTGTTGAATAGTATCATACTGAGCGAGTAAATCTTCAGCACTAGCACCGTTTGCGACTACTAGCGACGGTGAATGGTCGGCAATTCCTAACCAATTCCAGCCTATTCTCCTTGCAGCATCAGCCATTTCTGCGAGGCTTGCAGCCCCGTCAGATAGGGTTGTATGATTGTGCAGCGCTCCTTGTAAACCAGATAGAGTGATTAACTCAGGAAGTGTGTTACTCGCCGATGCTTCAATTTCTCCCATGTCTTCTCTTAATTCAGGAGTCACATATTGCAGGTCCAGATGTTTGTAAATCTCTTTCTCAGTCAAGGCTGGGAGAGATGTTGCGGCAGCTTCTAGGCCAGTTAATTCGGTCTCAGGCATCAGGCCAAATTCGTTCAACTTCAATCCCTTATTTTGTGCAGCCTGTCTCATTCTTATGTTGTGTTCTTTTGATCCAGTGAAATAAGCTAAAGTGTAAGCGAATACGTGTGGGGGAACAAGCCTAACTTGAGCATCTATGGTCCCACTGGACTCCATCTGTTCATAGCTTTCACCACCAATTGCTTCGAGAACTTTAGAATCTAAGTGGCCCAAACTAAATCCTTCCTCAAATATAGAAGTATCCAGAATAACAGAAACCTTCGAGTCTCCAGCGCCCTTCACATCAGCAATACCATTCAAAGACAGGATTTCTTGAGTTACACGTTCAACATCTCTTGGTTGGACAGCCGCAACAATATCTAAGTCACCAATTGTTTCTTTTCTACGCCTTGCTGAGCCTGCCAGTTCAGCTCTTTCAACCCCATCAAGTGCGCTAATCATAGATAAGAAAGTCTGGCCATATCTAAGTCCAACGTCTAATCTCCTTCTTGCAGAAAATCGTGCTAGGAGTTCTATTCCGTCTAGTATTTTTTGCTGACTCTTCTTCCCGAAACCCTTCAGTGGAGAGACTTCATTTTTGGTGCATACCTCTTTCAAATCGGCAACAGATAGGACGCCTAATTCGTCATGTAGAAATTTGATTTTTTTTGGTCCTACTCCGGGTATTCCTAGCATCTCAATCAATCCAGCAGGTGTGTTTGTATGCAAATCAACCCAATCATCTGGCCAGACTCCATCACTAACTGCGTTAGATATGGCATTTCCGAGGCCTTTACCAATTCCTTTGAGTTCAAATATCTCACCACTTTCAACCAATTCTCCTAAATCTTGGGAAAGTGTTCCTATCAGTCGTGAACCATTTTGATATGATCTGGTTCGGAAAATATTCGCACCGTCTAACTCTAACAATACTGCCATTTGATGAAGAGATTTACTTACTTGGTTTCGGCTAAAATAAGGCGGACCAGCTTTCCTAGCCTTGGGTAGAGCCCAAGATCCGCCTGACATGTAAGTGCTAGTGCGTTATGGTTGAAGAACCCCTGCCTCTTGGCATGTGCATGGTCGGTGTAGAAATGATTGAGATACTTGCTCAGTCAATGTGCTACATTTCGCTCACAGCGTTCATTTTTATTGCGACCTTTTCCAGAAGTGAGAAACTAGAATTAATGGCGCAAAATTTCATTATGATCTCTCTTTTGTTAACCGCGGCTATTCTCTGGTGGCTATCGAGCTCGGGAGGGGAGTTATGGGGTTCAAACTATCTTCCAAAACCGCTCAGTGTGCTGTGTGTTATAATCGCAATTTCAGCCAGATTGAACATAAAAGGTCAAAATGTTTCATTTGGTGCAAATCCGCATAGTATTGGTAAAAATAAAGACGAAGAAGATTAGATAATTTCTCCTTGTTTGCTATTTTCGTCTGCCATTTTTTGATTTATGAATGTCCGCATGTATTCGGGTAATTCTCCATTCACAAACACAACATCATTTACGTTATCTAACTTCATTAGTGAATAATAGATTTGCATTGCTGTCATTGGAGTTGAAGAACATCCAACACACCCCCCTTCTAAAGAAATCATCACGTTACCGTCAGCTGTGTCAAGAACATTCACTATCCCATCATGTGCGTCTAGGATTTCTTGCACGGAACCAATTTCACTAAGAACCTCCTCCGCAGTGATTGGCATCACTCAATCCGAATGCATGCTTGTCTATCAATCATCGCATTTCTCTGAGGCGTTTCATATTGCTCAGAAACTTTTGTCGGATTTACAGAATGTTGTGTTCCTGAGATATAGGAGAATAAGTGTCTCCAAGATGGGGTATTGTGACCGATAAAGAGTGATATTACAATTAAGCCGGGTTGTAATTAAGTAAGGCAAAAATGTATTATTGCGTCATTTTCTCAAGGGATGTACTTATTTGGGAGACTTTGGTGGCGGGCCAATAGGTGAACAAAGTATGGACATTGCATTAATTGCGGTAGTAGTATCATTAATAGGACTTGGAATAGCAGCACTGCTATACAAAAAAGTCACAGATGTGAAGATAGACAACCCAACTGTTGCCGATATAACAAAACAGATTCAAGATGGAGCGATGGCCTTCCTAAAGGCCGAATACAAATATCTCTCAATATTTGTTGGCATAGTAGCAATCTTGCTATATTTTGTCACCGAAGATGACGGACATCTTACCTCGCTGGCATTCTTAGGAGGAGCGATAGCGAGCGTGTTAGCAGGACTTTCTGGTATGAAGGCAGCAACTGCTGCTAACGGAAGGACAGCCATGGCCGCACAAAAGGACGGTCAGGCGGGGGCACTAGCCGTATCATACAACGGCGGAGCAGTTATGGGTCTTTCAGTTGGCGGGCTTGGGTTACTAGGTATCTCTTTAGTTGCTTATTTCCTTGGAGCAGGAGATAGTGGTAGCACAAACATAACCCATGCTGCCGGCTTTGGAATGGGTGCGTCCTCAATAGCACTATTCGCTAGAGTAGGTGGAGGTATTTACACAAAAGCAGCAGATGTTGGCGCAGACCTTGTAGGAAAGGTAGAGGCTGGCATTCCTGAAGATGACCCA
>DAZU01000004.1:4359-4631 GCA_002507425.1 Euryarchaeota archaeon UBA53 | reverse complement strand
GACCCAAGAAATCCTGGTGTTATTGCAGACAACGTAGGAGACAATGTTGGTGATGTTGCCGGAATGGGTGCAGATATATTCGAATCATTTGTTGGATCTATAATCGCTGCCATGGTAATAGCGGACTCGTCAGATGCAATGAACGCAGATTATGTAATCCTTCCAATCTTCCTTGGACTAGTAGGTTACCTTGCGTCTTTAGTTGGAGTTTTCTCAATGGAGATTCTAAAGAACGGGGAGCCTGGTGCTGCGCTAAGGAATACTACCTTTAT
>DAZU01000004.1:0-4027 GCA_002507425.1 Euryarchaeota archaeon UBA53 | reverse complement strand
GGTGCAGGTCTATTCTGGATAGTAGGTTGGTTCGGCATAGATGCTATGGGTCTTGAAACTGGCACTGAGCCGATGATCGCTGTTATCATCGGATCAATTGTTGGAATACTAATTGGATTAGTAACTGAATACTACACTGGAATTGAGGATGTCTTTGGGCTAAAGCCCAAGTCAATTCCTCACATAGGGGAGATGTCAAAAACAGGACCAGCTACTAATGCTATCGCAGGACTCTCAGTCGGTATGATGTCTACATTCATTCCAATCATTCTAATTTGTTTAGGTATATTTGGAGCTAACCATTTCATGATGGACGGCCACACTTCTAGCGACCCTGGTGGCTATATGCCTGAGTTTGGGCTCTATGGTATTGCTATGGCTGCGATGGGAATGTTGGCAACTGTTGGTGTTACAATGACTGTGGATGCTTACGGTCCAGTAGCAGACAATGCAGGAGGAATAGCAGAGATGAGCGGTCTAGGTAAGGATGTTAGAGACATTACAGACGGCTTGGATTCGATTGGAAACACAACTGCTGCAATCGGCAAAGGTTTCGCTATTGGTAGCGCCGCATTAACCGCTTTGGCTTTATTCGCTGCTTACTCTGCCGCAGCAGATCTAAACCTGTCTCAATTGGCTCTCTCAGATCCTAAAGTAGTAATCGGACTTCTTCTCGGTGGAGCATTGCCATTTGTAGTTGCAGCAATGACAATGACCTCTGTTGGCAAGGCTGCAAATGAGATGGTCACTGAGATTCGAAGACAATTCAAGGAAATCGATGGACTACTTGAAGGAAAAGAGGGTGTTAAGCCAGACAGTGCAAAGTGCGTTCAAATATCAACTGACGCAGCTTTGAGAGAGATGGTTGGCCCAGGTGTGGTTGCAGTAATTGCACCAGTTATCGTTGGGTTTGCATTAGGTGCGCCTGCCTTAGGCGGTCTTCTTGCAGGTTCCCTTGTTACCGGTGTGATGATGGCTCTATTCATGGCAAATGCAGGTGGTGCTTGGGATAATGCGAAGAAAGCAATCGAACAAGGTCACATTGAAGGGGCAGAAAAAGGAGACGCAGCTCACGATGCAGCAGTAATAGGAGACACAATTGGGGACCCGTTCAAAGACACAAGCGGACCTTCTTTGAATATTCTAATTAAACTGATGAGCATCGTTGCAGTGGTAATCGCCCCTGCTTTGTCTGTTTCAGGCTGGTTCTGAGCAGTTAACCCGCACAGTGAAAAATGCACAACAGTGGGAATACTACATGCGAGTGATACTTGCAGTTCTGGTTTTGACGCTATTACCCCTGAGTGGTTGTATTAGCACTACAAGTTATTCAGACTCACAAGAATTTGAAGTTGATTCAACTGAAAAACCAGGATGGTCTGTTGGAGATTGGTGGCTTTATACTTTTGAGACACCTCAATTTGGGGAGGATACTGCCCGATTAGTAGTGACCGAAGTGCAAGAAGATGAAGGGTTATACATGCTTGGAATATCGTCAGAGAGGGAAGCTCAACGTCATGCAGTCATAAACCATAACCCATTCCTTGGAAGAGTAACTATTGGAGACCTGTCTGTCTATGAAAATGGCGACCCACAACCAGTTTTCAAATTCCCATGGAATAATGGAGACAGCTGGGAATTTTTACTTCTAGGTGAATATTGGAGCGCTGAAACAACTGGCTCGCAATATGGAATGCCACTAGTGAAAGCGACCAGTGAAAATGGACATTCTTTGGAATATAGATTCAATGGCGAAAATGGCTTCATAGACCACTTTGAATGGAAAGACAGCGATGATAATCTTCAATTCCGAATGAGCTTGACAAGTAAAGGCAGCGATTATTCCGGGCAAGTATGGTTCATTAGAGCAACCGATCTGAAAGATAGATTATTTGAGGGTCCGATTGATGGTGAGGCAACTGATACATTCGTAGATAGTGGGCACCCGTCAGGAATAGATTTTGATTACTACGTGTTCTTCATAGATGCATCTCTAGTACAAGGAGGTTCAGGAACACTGTCTGTGAAAGACCACGTAGGTAATAGCATACTGACAAGGACATACACAACAGGTACTCAATCGCAAGAATTGGCTACAATCCCTAGTAGAAGCGATGAATACACTCTGGAAGTAACTCTCACAGGCGGTCAAAGTACTCTCCATTTCATGATTGCTGGCGGCATTGAGAACTTCTGGGAGTTATGAGGGAGTGTCGTGCCGACCCTGGTAATGATGCATGGAATGACAGGAACTTCAGAAATGATGCAACCATTTGCTGAAAAAATCCTACCAGATGGTTGGGATTTAGTCGTTCCCCAAGCACAATTTGAACACCCAAATCGTGGATACACATGGTGGAGATATGAGGGTGCTGACCAACCAGGAAGGAGAATATTGTCAGCAAGAGAATTGTCAGATGTTGATAGTTCTCTACTAACTTTATCCAAGTTATTACCTAACGACGAATTAGTACTTGGTGGGTTTAGTCAAGGAGGTGCAATGGCTCAAGAATTATTGCAATTCGATTTAAGAATAATTGGAATTATAACTATTGCAACTAGAGCGGTAAGGCCAATGGAATTACGCCAGAGACTCAGTGAGATAGAGAAGTCAAAGATCCTTTGGATGCATGGAGAAGAGGACCATAGGGTATCGCTTGAAGCAGGGTTAGAGATTGCAGAAATCTTTTCGGAATCAGGATGGGATTTGACCCAAGTACAACATCCTAAGGGTCATATGATTCCAATTGAATTTCATTTTTTAATCAAAGAATGGTTACAAAAATTGTAATGAAAAAACCAATTGCAAATTTAAATATCCAATTGGAAATTTTTACCATTCGTGTAAATATTGTCTCATGAAGATTAAAAAAATAAGTAAAGTCTGTTTAGGGTTATTTATGCCGTCGGCAAAAGCACCTGTTAGGATAGACCTTGCAGGTGGTTGGTCTGACGCTCCTCCATTTTGCGAATTAGTCGGGGGGGATGTTGTTAACATCGCAATTAATCATTATGCTTATGCTAACCTCGATGTTGATTCTGAGGGGAAATTAAGTGTAAATTACGGATCCGACATACCAATTGGTAGCGGCCTTGGCACAACAGGAGCGATTAACGTTGCTTTACTTTCAGTCATAAAAGGGGCTGAAAAATGTGAAGAGTTGGCTTATCAGTTTGAAAAAATATTGGGTAATCATGGAGGAAGACAAGACCAGTGGGCTGCTAAGTTTGGTGGTATTCAGCATCTCAAATTCATAGGGAATGATGTAGAGAGGGTAACTCTCAAACCCCCTCTTTCCTTCAATCGGTGGATTGAGAAACATCTGATTTTGGCCGACACAGGAATCCGTCATACATCTGGGAATTTACATAGCGGAGTCTGGTCCAGATACGATGAGGTATTACCTCACCTGATGGAAATACGACAGAGTGGTAGAGATATGGCTCAGGCGGTTCAGCGGGACGACAGATTCAACATTTGTGAGGCAATGAAGAATTACACCGATGCTGTTGGAAAACTAGATCCGGCTCTAAACCAGCCGTACGTGATGCTGAATGATTTACCCGAGGTTTTAGCATGGAAAGGGATGGGTGCGGCAGCTGGGGGGTTTGTAGGAATAATTACTCGCAACCCAGAGGCTACTAGAAATGCCATTCCTTGGGATATATTAGACTGGAAAATTGATTTCAATGGACTTGAGTTGTCAGAATAAAATGCACATATTCAATAAGTCCTAGCCTTAGGGATTTACATGGGTAGAGTATTAGATGATGCAAAGTCTTGTAATACTGATTTTCTATATTATTCTGGCAATTACTGCCCATACTGCACAGCACTGAAACGCTTACTGAAATCGAAAGGCCTCAGTTTTACTGAAATAAATTTCGATGACGAGAGGTCTGAAGTCCGTTATGAAGTTGTATCTGAAACTGGACATAGAACCGTGCCTGTTGTTATTGATAACCGAGGAGACATGCCAATTTTCATTGGTGGTTTCGACGAAACAAACCGGTATTTACGCTAACT
>DAZU01000097.1 GCA_002507425.1 Euryarchaeota archaeon UBA53 | reverse complement strand
AGAGGCTGATCTTGTTGTTGTAATTCATGGTTGGATGTCGTCTAGTTCCAAGTTTGTCGAGCGTATGCGCCTTTTTCGAGAAAGAGGATTTCATACACTAGCCCATGACATGCGGGGGCATGGAATAGCACCTCACACCAATGAATGGACAGCTGGTAAGGTAATCAGTGATCTAAAAATCTTGTTAGAAAGTATTGAGAAAAATTTGGTCAGAAAGGTCCACTTTTACGGACACAGTTTGGGTGGTTATATTTGTCTAGGACTTTACAATAAACGCCATTCAGGGTGGTGGAAACAGAACCCTGGTACACTTATCCTTGAGTCGCCTATGACCGCATATTCTCCTATTTTGAAACAAATGTCTGGAAAATTATCATTTTTAGCGCCCCTATTAAGGAATTGGGCTCTAGCAAGTTTTCGAAAGATACATCCCAAATATAGTGATATAATATGGGCTGACGCCGATATTCCAAGATGGGGATTACCAGATTCAGAAATTCTTCTGTTACAATCAGCGAATGACTCAAGACTAGGTAGGTATCATTTTGATTTATTGATGAGGCAAGATATCAAGGTAGAGGCTCATTTGCTCACCTCTCTGACACACTCAAAAAATCAGGTTAATGATGAACGAGATCAATTAGTCATCAAATGGATTGAAGAAAAAATGAAATGATTATTCTTCTTCAATAGAGCCGGCTTGCTCCCTTGCTAATTCACGCATGTCTTCATGCTCATCTAACTCATCTACAATTTCTTCTCCCAACAGAGTCTCGATTACATCTTCCATAGTAATAATGCCTGCTGTTCCACCAAATTCATCTAGTGCGGCTAATATTTGAACCTTCGACTGCAAGAATTTTTCAAGAGCAAGGTCAACACTGTCATCTACTCCAATAGTTAGCAAAGTTTTCTTCAGAGTAGAAATTTTTTGTTCCCAATCATCTTTAGAGGCAGCCACTAAAATATCGGAGCGCAAAACAAAACCTGTGAGAGAATCAATATCTTCGTTGTATACTGGCATACGCCCGAATCTTAGAATTTTAGTTTCATCTAGCACTTGTTTTATTGTCCATTCCTGGTCGAACGCCAGTGTAACCGTTCTCGGAGTCATAACCTCCTTGACTTTTGTTTCTCGCAAGGCCAGTAAATTATGTATCACTGCTTCCTCATTCTCATCAAGCTCCCCTTCCTCTTCACTTATGTCTGCAAGGGCATGAAGTTCATCTCTTGTCACGAGTGCAGTAGCTGATTTGGGTATCAATCTCTTGAACCACAATAATGGCGAGAAAAAGGGTGTTAATAATTTGGTCATGCCTGAAAGTATAATTCCAGAGGGACCGGAGAGTAATTTCCAGTATGCAGAACCCAGTGTCTTCGGTATGATCTCTGAGAGAAATAATACTGCAAGTGTGAGAATGATTGATGCGATAGTTAGCTTATCATCACCCCATATACGAGACACTTCAGAACCTACACCTGCTGCACCCATTGTATGGGCGATTGTATTCAGAGTCAAGATCGCAGTAAGGGGTTTGACCGAATCATCAGATTTTAGGCGGGCCCAGCGAGCCCCATTTCTATCGCCTGATTTGTTAATGACGGTAACATGTGATAATGACATTGAGAGTAGGACTGCCTCCAACATCGAGCAGAGAAATGAAACACCTAATGCTAGGGTAGCATATACAATTAGCATTGTGTAGTCTGCCATATGGTTCGACGAACTCCTAGGGGTCGGCCCAAATGTCCGTTAACGGCAGAGTTCTTGAGTGTTAGGTATTAATTAAACACAGTACTCATGTACTTGAATATGCGCGTGTGGTTGAGGTCAAAGCATGAGTGGTGAGCACGTTCTGGTGTGTGTTGCATGGCCATATGCCAATGGACCTTTGCACTTAGGACATGTTGCAGGTTGCTATCTTCCACCGGACATACAAACTCGATTTGAAAAAGCCAAGGGCAACAAGGTGCTTATGGTATCGGGGTCAGATGAACATGGAACGCCTATCACAGTTACAGCAGAGACAATGGGTATCCAACCACAAGAGGTGGTCGACAAATACCACAAGATTAACCTCCAAGCCCTCAATGATTTGGGCTGCTCGTGGGAGCCTAACATCGACCCTAGAGGATCTGAATTTGGGGGAGCTTTATTCAATCGAACAACTGACCCAGATCATAAAGAAATAGTTGCTAAGAATTTCACTAAATTAATGGAAGCAGGTCTCTTCGAAAAGAAGGTAATGCAACAATACTACGAGGTTCGCAAAGGTGGTGGGCGCTTCCTCCCAGATCGTTATATCGAAGGAGAATGCCCAACTTGTGGTAATCAAGAGGCTCGTGGAGACCAGTGTGATGCATGTGGAGTTACCTATGAAGCCTTTGAATTGATAAAGCCAAGATCGAAGATGAACCCTGAAGCTGAAATTCAAGTAAAGGATACAGAGCATTTTTTCTACCGACTTGATTTGTTCCAAAACATTCTTGAAAAACATGCACAGGAACGCCAATCTGTCTGGAAATCGAATGTTAAATCCATGACAAAGCAATGGTTGGATATGGGGCTGCGACCGAGAGCTGTTACTAGAGACCTATCTTGGGGGATACCATTGCCTTTGGACGGACCAGATTGGGATGGAAAGTGCATTTACGTGTGGTTTGAAGCAGTGCAAGGCTACTACACATGTGCTAAACTTTGGGCTGAGAGATATGCCGACACTGATTCTTGGGAAAAATGGTGGAAGGTTTCATCAGAAGGAAAAAAACCACGACACTTATACTTTCTAGGAAAAGACAACATTCCTTTCCACACAATAATTTGGCCTGCGATAATACTAGGTTTAAACCATGCAAATAGAGGTTTAGACTCTTCAACAGAACCTTGTTTGCCCACAAATGGAGATCTTCATCTCGAGGATAATGTTCCTGCAATGGAATACTTGATGCTAGCGGGTGGTCAGTTTTCAAAATCTAGAAAGCACGCTATTTGGTTACCCTCATTTTTGGAACAATTCGACCCTGATACATTGCGCTATTATTTGTCTATTAACATGCCCGAAAATCATGATACAGATTTCAATTGGTCAGACTTTGTAGAACGAATAAATTCGGAATTAATTGCAGCATATGGAAACTTCGTCCACAGAGTATTGACTCTCGGTAACCGTCTACCAGAAGGAACCGGAATACATGATTTTGAAGATCTAAGTTTATGCAGTGCGGAAATGTCAAAATTAGAATTACTACACCAAGAAATTACCGCTAGCCTTGACAAGCATCGATATAAAGAAGCATTACGATTCTCAATGAACGCGGCTCAGCTTGGTAATCAAATGATACAAAATGCTACACCTTGGCTGTTCATCAACGATATAGAGAAAGAGGGTGCTAAAGAATCCCTTGCAAAGTTGTCTTTTGGTTGGAGGTTGTGTAGGTTTTTGTCGATTACGATGCAGCCATTCTTACCGTTCAGTTCGCAAAGATTATGGAATATGTTAGGAGAACAGGGAGATTGTTCATTACAAGATTGGTCTTCTGCAATCGATTGGAGTATAGATACTAAGTGGTCAGATCAGACACCTAGTCCATTATTTACCCGCTTAGATTTGAGTGAAATTATTCAAAGAGAAGAAAACCTTGTTGATATATCGCAAGATTCGCAAGAAGGTGTCGAGCATACTGTAAAAGGATCAAAGAAAATAAAGGATGGAAAGAAAATGACAGAGGGAATAAAGTACATTGATTTTGAGTCGTTCATGGATGTTGAGCTACAAGTTGGTAAGATATCAGCAGTAAAAGACCACGAAAATGCTGACAAATTGTATGTTGTATCTATTGATGATGGAAGCGATAAAGGTCGCACAATATGTGCAGGATTGAAAGAATACTACACGCCAGAAATGATGGTTGGTATGTCAATAGTTTTTGTAGCGAATTTAAAGCCAAGGAAGCTCAGAGGCGTGATGTCAGAAGGTATGATGTTAGCAGCAGATGATGGTAGAGGTGGTGTGAAATTGATCACAGTCGATGGAGAAATTGAAACCGGATCCAGGGTTCGATGATCACATAATATCTCGAACACTTTCCATGATTAAGCGGGATAATTCTTTACATCTTATCATAATCATTGGATACTGTTTTCTAATATTGACAGCATATTCCTTTGGTAGGCTTTCAAGATTGATTTGAACATTGAATATGGCACCCTTACAAGCAGCGCTGGCTAGAAGTCCAGATACGCCAACATCAGACACAGCATTTTTGTTTCCAGAGGCGACAATCTCAGGTAAATGCTCCAACAACTCCAATGCTAATGTTGCCGTTTCGTATGGTATTTCTGTTGCCTTAAGTGTTGCAAGTCTTATTTCATCACGTCTCTTTACAATCTGTGATTCATTGTTTTTTGGAAGTTTGAAGGATCGCATTACCCCATCAAAAGCATCACTATCTTCATCTGCTAATTCAAACGCTCTTTCCATCGTTACCGTTGCAATACTGTGTATTTGTTCTGCTTTTTCCCAACCAGATTTCCATTTTTCATTGTTTAGTGTAAGCTTGCAAACCATCATTGCAAGTGCAGATGCTTGACCAAGGGCTATTGCTGCGGCAGTACCACCACCCGGAGTAGGGGATGAAGATGCAAGTGAAGTTTGAAATTCCCTAATCGTCATATCATTCCAAGATTTTCTCATTCGATTCCCTCCTTCAATAGAGCCCATTCTATTATTCGCTCTTCAGCTACGAAATCAGATATGGAGTCGAGTCCTAACCCTGTAATTGCTGCATTAACTAGATCTGTATCATCAGATACGCCCTCTTCCGCATACCATTTCCCCGCTTCTAGCATTGCAGACAAAGGAATTAATCCAACTAATTCAGAGCCACATGTTTCAACACCATGATCATTTACAACCGCCTTAACAGCCTCAAAGGCTACATGCATTGGCGTTAGATTAACATCTCTTAAATTCATGGAAACTTGTGATATTCCGTGAGTTTCAAGCATCAATCCCATACCTTGAACTAAATCAAGCATCCCTGGTATTCTTAATCGCCTACCGTCTGCCTTTTTTTGCAAACGGCCTGATGATCTAATCAACGAACCGGTCATCTTTGATATCCTCGCATCTTTTTCATCAACATTAACATTGTAAGCGACTAATATATTTCTTGCGCCAATTACCGTAGCTCCAAATTTGGCAACCTTTGAATTCCATTTTACGGGACCATGATCTGGTAAATGAGGGCCTCCTTTCTCCAAACGAGATTGTAAACCTTCATACTCTCCTTTCCGCAAGTCAGACAAAAGTTCTCTATCAGCGCTTGACGCAGCAGCGCCGTAGAGGAATGTTGGTAATCCTAGCTCCTCAGATACCTTCTTTGCAAGGTTACGAGCCAGCGTTGCGCATTCTTCCATTGATATATTCTTAAGTGGAATAAAGGGACAAACATCTACTGCACCTATTCTTGGGTGTTCTCCCGAATGGGTGGACATATCGATCTGCTCATAGGATTTTTTTATCACTTCAAAGGCGGCTTTTGATACACTTTCGGGCCGTCCAGCGAATGTAATAACGGTCCGGTTGTAATCTGCGTCAGGTTCAACCCC
>DAZU01000118.1:1238-7270 GCA_002507425.1 Euryarchaeota archaeon UBA53 | reverse complement strand
CATAAAGCCGCAAGTCGGAATGTCCCCTTGTGAGGAGCCATATATCTCAGCAATCTGCGGAATGGCCCCGTCTCACCCATAGCCCCGCTAGACGCTCTTGTTATGTTAATAATCGTAATAGATAACCAAATTGAAATCATGCAAATTATAATTTGGTTGGTTCGCTACAAATCCACTTATGGAATATACTCTTAGTGATAAAGACCTCTTTGTGAGATTGGACCCCGGCGAAGAAGTCCATTCTACTCTGAAAAAACTTGCAGATTTAGTCGGATTTAATGCTGCTGCCATAACTAGTGGAATTGGGCGAACTAGGGAGATGGTTTATGGCTACATGAATCAAGAAGGAGTGTATATCCGTCGCGATTTAGAGCCCCCTTCTGAACTTGTTAGCCTTTCAGGAAATATCGCTAGAACAGTTAACGGAGAGGCGTTTACTCACATACACTGTTGCTGGTCAGATGATGAAAATAATGTGCATGCAGGCCATATGTTCCAATGCGTTGTTCATGTTGTTGCAGAGATTCATATTAGGATTCTTTCAAAATCGATTATGACTAGGTGTTCATTGCCCGATGTGGAACTTCTTGGATTACAATTTTCGTGATATTGATAATCCCCGCTCTCTACGTATAACCATGACCGGAGGTGAGCGAATCGAATATCTGGCTAACGCAGTCAGATATCATCGAGACCTGTATTACAATCACTCTGCTCCGGAGATTACAGATCAAGAATTCGACGCTCTTTGGGATGAATTAAAGGACTTAGATCCGGATAATGCAGTTTTACATCAGGTTGGCCCAGAACCGCTCCCCGGGACTGTAAAAGTGGAGCATATGTTTCCTATGCAATCTTTGGATAAAGGGACTTCTGATGATGATATAATTCACTTTGTTCAACAGTCAACCTTTGGTGGGCGAAGGTATCTGGCACAACCGAAGTTAGATGGCTCAGCGCTATCGCTCGAGTATGTCTCAGGGAATCTTCACCGAGCAGCAACTAGGGGCAGTGGTGAGCGTGGAGAAGACGTTACACTAAATGCAAAGCTCGTTGCGAACGTGCCCCTTAGGCTTGGAATGGATATCGATTGTCACGTTCGAGGAGAAGTGGTCATGCCAATAGAAGTGTTTGAGAATAAGTACAAACACGTTTCCCCAAATCCAAGAAATCTTTGTTCTGGCGCTTTGCGTCAAAAATATGGAGATGGTAAAGCAGATGCGTCGGACCTTGTTTTTTGGGCATATGATGTAAAGTTCCCGAATAAATCCCCTGCCGCTGTGAATGATAGTGAGTTACTAACATGGCTGCAAAAAGTAGGTGTCGAGCCTGCACCATGGGAAATATTTGAGTCTGATTCACCACATAAGAATATGATCGAACATACACAGGTATGGACTAAGGCAAGAGAATTGTATGAATATGAAATTGATGGAATCGTATTCAAATTGGATAACTTAGAACAAAGAGAAAATTTAGGGACAACAGCACATCACCCTAGGTGGGCTTTAGCATGGAAGTTTCCGTCTCAGGAAGCGGAATCAGTTTTGTTAGATGTTGACTGGCAAACAGGTCGAACAGGCACGGTCACACCAGTAGCAAGAATTGCTCCACAAATGGTTGGGGGAGTAACCGTCGAGAATGTGACTCTCCACAACGTTGGCGAGGTTGAGAGGCTAGGAGTCAAAATAGGAGATAAAGTAAGAATCACTCGAAGAGGAGATGTGATTCCAAAAATAATATCAAACTTAGGACCAGCAACTCAGGATGATCTAGAAAATAGATTTCATGCAGATGGAAGTCCTTTTGAATCAGAAATAATATTCAAAGAAATCAATATCCCAAAGGAATGCCCAGCATGCGATAGATTTCTTTCTATGGAAGGGGCCTTCCTAAGGTGTTTGTCACTGGAATGCGGGGCTCGAACAGCCAGAAGCCTAACTTATTGGTGCAGAGCTTTAGAGATGGATGGCATCGGTGAAAAGTTGATTGAGGCTTTATTGGATAATGGATTAATTACAACTATTGCAGACTTGTATAAGCTAACCCACTCAGATATATCTAGTATTGAAAGAATGGGTAAAAAGAGTGCTAATAACGTAATTGCAGAGCTTGAAAAAACAAGGTCATTGAATCTCTCAAGATTTCTTCATGCCCTAGGATTGGAAAGGATTGGGCCGGAAGTATCTACCGCCATATCCCAATATTTTATTTCATTAGATAATCTTCTTCTTTGGATTGATGAGGGCGCGATAGAAGAATTAACCTCGGTAGACGGTATTGGTGATAAGGTAGCTGGCATATTCCATGATGGAATTTGCAGTAGAAGAAAACTAATCGATGAATTATCAGAGATTATTGATGTAATAGATCAAGAACAATCAGAAGGAGGGATATTTGATGGGATGTCCTTCTGCATAACCGGATCTCTTTCAAGGCCTAGAAAGGAAATTGCATTATCGATAAAGAATTCAGGCGGCAAAGTATTGGGTAGTGTAAGCGGAAATCTAGACATCCTGATTGCGGGAGACAAGGCGGGTAGTAAACTTTCAAAGGCCGAATCATTGGGAATAACCGTATGGAGTGAGGATATTCTATTTTCAAAAATATCAAACACAGAAAAAAGCGACAAGACCTTGTTTGAGTTTTAATATTTAACACACGAAGTTAAAAACACATGAAATGTCGTAGGGCCATGAGACTGAAGGCATTATCTCTACTCATAGTGGTGGTACTTCTATCCTCAATTATTCCAATATCGCTAGCAAATTCAAACGGTATATACTCTAGGTCATCAGGTTGCAACTGTCATTACGGAACCAGTGCTTCAGTATCAATTTCAGGCAACCCGGCCTCATACACTCCGGGTCAAACATATACTCTTTCGTTGTCAGCTAGTGGAAGTATTTCGGGTAGCGCTGGTGGATTTAGTCTAGAGGTTGACAAAGGAACTCTAGCAGTTCCCGGAACCGGAATAATGTCTGTTAAGGTCAATAGCGCAGGCAAAAGTGCCACCCATACCACTAGCAGTTATCGGAGTTGGTCTGTGGACTGGACAGCACCACAAGCCGGATCTGGGGTTGTTCAAATCGATCTCGCTGCAATGATTGCAAATGGCAACGGAGGTAGGACTGGGGATGGCTGGAGCACTACATCCGTACAGGTCCCTGAAGCAATCGTAGTTACTCCTAACAACCCTCCTTCCTTGAGTAATCTGCAAGTATATCCTCTCAATATTTATACAACAGATACCATATTTCTCAATTACACATTTGATGATGCCGACGGAGATGCGGAATCAGGGAGTTTAATTCAGTGGTTTAGAGATGGTGTGCAAATATCAAGCCTTGATAATCAAACATCGGTAAGTCCGACGTTTACTCAGAAAGGTCAAATTTGGAATGTCACCATAACGCCTAGTGACGGTACAGATTATGGCCAGCAAGAAAATATCTCAAACCTCGTGATTTCAAATTCACTCCCGATTGTTTCATTCGCAGAAATTCTGCCTGAAAATGCTACAGACAAAGATAATTTATCATTATCTTGGGGTTATTCTGATGCTGATGCAGATAGCGTATCCGTTTCCGGAGTTGAGTGGTTTTTGGATGACTCAAAGGTATCAACGTTTGATGGATATATGACAATCCCTTCGGTTGCTGTGAGAAATGGCGACTACTGGTATGCCAAAATCAGGTTGAGTGACGGAGATTCCAACAGCAGTTGGTTTTCCACACCTACCGTTCTAATTGGTTCCTCCAATAACCCTCCTGAGGTAAGCAGCGTAACAATAGGCGGTCCATACACCACAATAGACAATCTCGAGGCTACATGTTATGCAACAGATTTAGACAACGACGTCCTAACCTATGAATTGCATTGGTCTAACGGTGTGGACACATCAACATCTTCTCCCCTATCATCTACATACACAATCAAAGGACAGACATGGTTTGCTTCATGCAGGGCTAGTGATGGAATAATTTGGTCTGAATGGTTTGACTCAGAATCCGTCACTATTCAAAACTCATTACCTGTTTTGGAATCTTTGACTATTGCTCAGGATACTGTTTACTTTGAGAACGAAACCCTATACAACTACTCAGCAGTTGACGCCGACGGAGATGAATTACTCAAACAAGAAATCTGGAATCTTGATGGAGATATACTTACTTTGACTCTATCTGTATATGATTCTGAGGGAGGCTTCTCTAATTCATTATCTGACACAGTTGAACTAATTAATTCTCCACCAGTGGTCTCCTATTCGGGTAATTATTCCTTTGATTCATTATCTGATTTGGAACCAATAATGGATCCCAGCGATGCAAATGGCGACGATGTTACATTGAATTGGGTCTGGATGAGAAATGGATTTGTTACCCGTTTCAATTCTTCGATAATTTCGGCAGATAATATCGCTGCTGGCGACCTCTGGACATCCATGGTCACACCATTTGATGGTGAAGACAACGGGACAACTATTGTATCTGAATTTACAATTACAAATACTAATCCCACCGCAATCATTTCAACAACTGACAATCTAATTCAAGGTTCAAGAGTCACTTTTTCATCGATGGATTCTATCGATTTAGATGGAGAGGTGGTCAGCGCAGTTTGGAAAGTTGACGGATTCCTTGTCGGCACGGGTTTAACGCAAACCATTTCCATAACTGAAGAATTTGTGGTAGAATTGACAATTACAGATAATCTTGGGGGAACTAATACAACCCAGGCTACGTTTTCTGGTGTGATGCCACCAACTGCTTCAGTGTTCAAGTCAGTTGTTGAAGGGAATTCTGTTTTGATTGAGTGGAGTGGAAACTCCGAAGAGTGGGCTGTAATGCGAAATGGTGAGCTTATTCAGATAACGACCTCAGGGGAAATAAAAGACAAACCTATCCTTGAAGGAAATCATACTTACGATATTTATCCAGTTATTGATGGACAAATAATCGAGATTGGGACTGGGGAATCAACAACTAGTATCAATTTGGTAATCGAAGACGTAGAAGAACCACCAGGCCCTGATACAACATCAGGAGTTATACTAAGCTTAATCCTGATTTTGTTCACCATTTTAGTCGTAGGGCTTAGCTATTTTAGAAGGAGGAATTAGTATTAAGTTAAGATTAATATTTGTTCTTTTTATATTGATAGGTTCAGCAACAATCTCGGCAGCAAATCCTGGCGGAAAGGGCGACGCCATGAGGTCGAGAGATTGTGCAGGTTCCTGTCATGGAGATTCTTCAACTAATGGAATATCAAGTGCAGTCTTGGATATAGTTCCTCAGCAGGACGTCTTCGCAGGACAATTAATCCAGATCGACACTCTAGTGGAAGCAGTCGAAGTTAGTTCCTTGCAAATGGTTGGACTAACTTTACTTTCAAATAAGGATGGAGCAAAAGACCTGCCTTCTAACAGTGGGTGGCAAATTATAACCGATCCCAACGGAGGAACTAATAATTACGTGGAAATAATTGATGATTTCTCCCTTCAAACCACAGTATCTCAAACTTGGACTTTAAGGGCCCCACAAATACCCGGATTTTACGAGTTATATCTTGGGATACAGCATGGGAGTCCTGAAGGCGGCGTTGCAATGGTAGGGATATCAGAGTCTTCACAAATTACAGTCAGAGAGATGCCCGAGAATCGTCCAAGTTTAGCCGAGGATTGGACCCCGCCAAATGTTAGAGATTTAGGAGAAGCAACAAAAATTGAACTTGAAACAGTTAACACAACATTTGTCTATGTCGAGATGAAGCTAGGTGCTGAGATTGTTAACATCTCAGTCGTCGATAATTTTTTCACGATTCCAGCAGCAATAAACCCAGGTGTTGTTGAATGGAGAGCAGTAATGCAAGGAGAAGGACCGGATGTCCAATCTCCGTGGTTTAGGCTAACAGCGCAGGAAAAAGCATGGGATGTCGATAAATCTCTGTTGTATCTTCAAGCGCTATCTCTTTTCCTTCTTTGCTTAGGCCTAGCAATCACACAGAGGCAAGTCAAGAATGAAGATGCATAT
>DAZU01000118.1:0-821 GCA_002507425.1 Euryarchaeota archaeon UBA53 | reverse complement strand
ATGGAACAGTGGGAGTATTACGGTCAGGAGCATCTAGACAGTATATCTCGGGGTGATGGGTCGTGATTTCTTCAGGGACACTGCACGTTATATCAACAGAACTCACTGTTGGAATGTTCTCATTATCTGGTATTGCATTCTTACTGTGCTTGATCAACAAGGGGCCAATTTCCAGAGAACCTGTCGCTCACTGGGCGCTATTCTTCGGTCTTCTAGCTACACCCATGGCAATCATTACAGGCATCAAAGCCTCATCAGGAGGGGAATTAAGCAATCCTTTACTTGCAAACAAGGTTCTTCTATCCATGACAGCATTGGGACTTGCTATTGGGGTGATAATCCGTAATCGAAGAGGGGGTAGGGTAGATGCATTGCATTCGATATTAGGATTATCTTCGGTTGGATTAATGCTGGTCACCGCCAGCCTGGGAGGAGAGTATAGCAGGAGAGAATCCCTTCTATTCTTTTTACCTAAAGAAACAGTTCCTATATTCCCTATGTGGGCCATTATCTTTATCTCAATATTGGGACTACTCTTGATATCAAAGTCAGCCATAGAGCATAGAAGTTGATGTTGGACTAGGGGTGGATTCAGCACCCTCCATCATTGATCTAATTTGCTCTTCCAATTGCTTTGCTTCTTCGATTAAGGGTTCGTGGTCAAGCTCAACAACCGGTAACATTTTGTTTAGATATTCGATTACAACTGCTGCAGCTCTTGCATCTGGGAATCTAGGGTCAGCTTCAACCATTATGCTCATTATATTTCTTCCTCTGCTGGAACCTTCACTCAATAGTGCGCCAGTCATACCCTTGATGAC
>DAZU01000008.1 GCA_002507425.1 Euryarchaeota archaeon UBA53 | reverse complement strand
AATTCTTCATCGCTTAATTCTGTCAATTTTCTAGTCTCCCAATCAAGCCCAACCCCTTCTTTGCCTTGCAGCTTTGCGGCAGCATTTCTGCCACCCATTACCAAAACTGTTGCTTGAGCGGCAGTCATACCGGGTAAAACACCCATTGCAGCACCTGCGCAAGAAGATAGGAAGCATGGCACCATCAGTGGGCCACTTGGAGGTAATTCCCAATCTTCTTTTTGAGGTGGCAATTCAGATGTAGTTGCGTATATGTCTAAGAGATTTGCAATTCCAAATAAACCACCTAGTGCCGGTAATAAGAGACCTGCACCGGGCATTCCTACTGGAGATGTTACAGGTAGGTTGAACACTCCCCAACCATACAATCCAGCTAGTAAGAAGAACGATGTTGCAGCAATGTATCCTGCAAATCTTGAGTCTTTTCCTAACTTTCCGAAGCTGGCCTTTTGGAGCCATTGAGGGAAATCTAATCTTGTTGTTTCTGTTGCAATTAAAAGGGCTGATATTGACAATAAAACCCATGGAAGAGCTCCACGCAATGAATCATACCAGCCTAATTCTGGACCAAATGCAATCCTTGCGGCTACGATTAATGGTAATGAAAGAAATAGTCCTAGCTGACTACCTCTTGCAGAATATGCAACACCCTTTGGTGCATTACCTGAAAGAAGCATCCTGTGACCGGGTAGTAATGCAAGAGCTGTGTCAGCACCGGGTGCACCAATTAGGGCAGAGGGAATGTAGCCTAAGAACGTGTGAACAACTCCAGTCGCTACAATAATTCCAGCGGCTGCTGAAAGTGGTATTCCAATTGCTAACAGTGCAGGAGATACTCCAAGTAGAATTAATGCAACATTGTTTACGTGGAATCCTGGTATTAAGCCAGTTAGAGAACCGATGCATACGCCGGTAAAAAGCGCAAACAAAAGCCACCCCAACTCTAATACAAAACCTTCCATATGACCGTCTCCAACTAATAATCTTCAGCATCATCGGCAATTCCATTGCCATTATCATCTCTTACATCCGCTTCGTCAAGAACATAGATATGTGCAAGGTTTACTTCATCAGGGACTTCAATCAATCGGCCAATCCATGCTAGAGTTTTACCTTGGTTTTGTGAATTATTTGCATAGACTGAGTTATCTTTCACATTGATACGAATCTTCTCTTCACCACCTTCTTTCTGCAGGTAGGTTTGATTGTCTATCGAGATTAAGTTTCCAGTTATGCTAGTTATCTTGTTCAAATCATAAAACTGAGGTGGCCCTTCGGTGAGATCGTAAATGTTTGCTGATGGGGTGTTACCAACAAGATTGATGTTGACAACATTAAGTTGTAGTTCTGGAGGGTTTGAATTCCATGTTACGGTTACAGTGGCACTAATTTCTTGCCCATCTTCCAGCCAACCTGAAAGCATCCCAAGTGGAATGTAAGCATCAAATTTTGTCAGTGTATTTGGATATGGTGCATTGGCAATTATCACCTTTGTATCTCCGTCATTTTTCATCAAAGTAGATCCAGATATTACTCCAGTTATGTTGAATTCAGTATTATTTTCTGAGTGCTCGAGACTCATTTGCGGGTTTCTAGCTATTTGGTTTAGCATATCTTCAGCCCCAGTTATATCTCCAAAACCATCTTGATTATTACTTCCAACATCTATACACCACATACCTTTGGAATCAGACCAAGATAATCTACCAGTAATTGATTTGGTCTGCCCATCTAGAGAAGAAATATCTCCTGCATTAACTAGACAAATTTCCAGTGAATTATCTTCAGATACTAAATTTTCACCACTTATTTGGCCGACTAATTTCACCCGATTATTTGCTGAAAATGACCACGATTCATAATTCGACCATCCAATTTCTGTTGGAACTGGATCGTGTGTTCTCAATACCATAATCTCCGTACCCTGAACGTGTATGGACCAGCGTAATTCTCTTTGCTCGTATTGAACCATTGCTACGACTTCGACTTTTTGACCAGCTTCAAGCCATTGTTCAGGAGCGGAATGTATTATCATCCTCATTTGATGTTCACTGCTACCATATTCAGGATGATCTCCGAGATAGAGGGCAGTAAAGGTTGAATCAGGATTTACAGACTTTGAAAGATAGCCGGATATTGTATGAGATTCGCCCAGATAATCTTGTGGGTTTTCCGCTATTGTCGAGATTCCTACTACTTCGGCTTCGGGCGTATCTGAATCACTCCAAGATAGAGCGCCTCCTCCTAAGGCTTGTAACCAAATACGTCCTTCATATTCAATGACATCTCCGGTAGCAGTTACGGTAGTTCCAAGCATAGGTAAGGAATCAATATCTCCATATCTATACCACCTTAACTCTGCAACACCAGTCTCATCTTCTATGATGATATCAACGCGATTATCTCCCGATGAATAAGGGTCTGCAACCCAAGAAATTATTTTTCCTTCAACTGATACAACTTCATTGGTATGTTCAACCAAATCCTCGATTAAAACAAGTTCAGGTTCTCTTACCATTGCATATGCATTCATTGCTGCAACAAGCAATACAGAAAGCGCGAACATAACCCATAATCTTTGACCACGTAATTCTGGACTATCATCTAGTAGTCTATCGATGAAAGCAGAGAAACCCCCGCTCTCCACCTCATCCTTGTGAACCGCAACATACTCACTATGCTCAATATGACCGTCGGTATTGGCGTCGTACGATTCGAAAACCGCATCAACATCCATTGAGTCTTCACTAATATCGCCGGCCTCAGTATGAGATTTTTCGGTCTCAATTGTTTCTTCTTTAGAGTCAGCGTCGTCTAACTG
>DAZU01000014.1 GCA_002507425.1 Euryarchaeota archaeon UBA53 | reverse complement strand
CATGCCCACCAGCAACAATAATCGCTTTCACCTTTCCACACTACTCCAACTGGCTTATTGAATCCCTTGTAACATCTTCGACCTTAGCAATCTTGGAGAAGGCTCCTTCTTCTGCATTCTTAATGAAATAATCTGTTTTGACTAGATCGCCTAAACGCTCAACGCCGTATTCAATCAAATCCTGATCATTAGACTCTGACTCTTCCCATCTACTTTGAGCGATTTTCGCATATCGGTTATTTGCATCTTCGATCATCTTTTCTCCAATAGTCAAATCACCTTCCATTCCAGTATATTTCTGACCTTCAACAATCGCATCTCTTCTTTTCGGCTTCTGCCCAAGTTTGAAATCTGTTTTACCCCAGTCTGGGCCCGAGGGGTCTTCCCCTCTCCTCATTTTTGGATTGACATTTTCCATGTCAGAAGCTACCCAACTCGATAAATGTGACAAGTAAGCATTGTAGCGTTCCTCTTTACTTTCTAAATCAAGAATATGAGTCATATCATATTTATTTGCGAAAGTCTCCTCATCATGATTTATTATTATACTAAGGAGAAGTATCGATAATCCAATTATAACGACAAAAATGTGATACTCCAATCTCAAAGGATTACCTAAACTCAGCCCAAATATAATTCCTCCAGATATTGTGAGTATCCCTAGTCCAAGTAAAACCGAACTAATCTTTGAGCGTAACTTTAAACGCATTAAATCCTCGATTGAACTATGCATTTGGACCACATCAACCCAGCAGGGATAGGATGTCCTCGGTCATTGATGGTGTTGAATGATTCTCTTGGGTGAGCACAGAATCTCGCATGTTTATGTTTTGTCTTGGTTCAAGAGCGAGTTTTTCTAAAACCACAGAAAGAACTTCCTGTACTCTTGTAGTTTGCTCTCCTTGAGAGATGATCATTCTTTCAAGTGATTCTAATGTTTCAAAAGATCTATCGGTAGATCTTGCTAGTGCGATTTTTTGGGCCTTCATAGCCTCTTCTTGCCTTGTGAGTAATTCTCTAGCTGCTGGGCTCCCAATAGCATCTCTGCGATGTAGTTCGTCTAGGGCGTCCTTGAGATCTTTAGTCGTTACATCTAGAGCACGTTTCATATCGCAGATTTGATGGACAGCAATATTCAATTCATTCTGTAGGGACGAAGCTTTATGTTTTAGTGCTCCTCTAGCATTTGCTTGTACTACCGATTGAACAAAAAATGCTGAGAAAATACCAACACCAATTGCAATCTCATGTTTAACGTGCGTCGCAGTCATTAAACCCCATGCCATGATTCCAATTACCACCGATCTCGTCAGCCCCATACAAAATCATACGACTCCGGCATATATTGAATAACAGCAGGGAGTCCATGGGCCCCCACTTCACATCTCGGGAATGAAACAATCATCGTCAATTTCGTGTATTTGGCCCGTTATCAATAAGTAATCAAGGGCTTCAATACATTCCGGCCTTGAAATGTCATTCTTTTCTAGGGGAGCAAATAATTCCTCTAATCGAATCCAATCTGAGCCACTACCTATTTTATTCTGAGCACATATCAGCATAGTTTGTGCAGTTAGAGCTAACAGAGGGTCATCGCATGAATCGTCTAGCAGTAAATCAGTAAGGGTATTTGCAGGGTGAGGGTCGTCATGATGTTCTTGAGTGATTCTATCAACTAAGTGTTTTATTGGAGGGGTGATATCGAAGCAGTCAAACAGATTTGTTTGTCCTTCATTAACCTCATTGTAACGGGCGGGATTTAATCTATCTGCAAGTGCTTCTAACCGATGTATTTTTTGCTCAAGCTGGGTTTTCTCCCTATGCAAGTCTATGTTAATAAGCGATAAATCTTCTTCTGCTTTTTGAACTAACCAGTCCTCTATATCGAAATTAGGATTAATACCTAGCATAATGTCAACTAGGTTTTTTACAGCAACGGGCATGTGCTCAATCCGCACCCTTTTCCCAGCCCTGTCTGGAGTCTCCCCGGCCATAATAGGGCTCTCTATATTGGAGGACCATAAAGATACAGCCTTGGTCAGAACGTACAATTCCTTTGGAGTATCGTTACACTGGGCTCCTAAATTAGAAATATGTAAGTTCCAGTGGACAACAAGCCAAAACCCAGAGCCGAATTATGATGAGGGGCGCCTTCATTTACTGGCATCTGTTGGCGGGCGCATGAGCGACTTCAAGATCGCAATTCTTCCAGGGGACGGCACGGGCAGAGAGGTTGCAATAGAGGCCACTCGAATACTAGACGTTGTTCAGTCAAAAACCAATTACGGTTTCGAAAAGATATCTATTCCTTGTGGCGGCCAACATTACAAGGAAACCGGAGAAGAATGGGCCGAAGGCTCTTTTGAAATTTGTCGTGATGAAGCCGACGCTATCTACTTGGGTGCAATCGGATATCCAGGGGCAAGATTACCCAACGGAGATCTAGCGGGCGGATCAGTTATACTTGGAATGAGATCTGGGCTAGATTTGTATGCTAATGTTCGTCCAATAAAACTCTATGAAGGAGTACCTCACAAAGTTCATGGACATTTCACTCAAATTTGGAAACCAGGCATGGTAGATATGACTGTATTGAGAGAAAATACAGAGGGACTTTATCACTCATTGTTAAGGCGAAGTGCTGATCGAGCACTTGGGAGAAAGGAATACGTCCCTCCCGAAATGACTTTCCCGGGCTTAGATGGAGAAGTTGCATATGATCCAAGGCCAATATCTGAGAAAGGAACAGAAAGACTTGTTCGTATGGGGTTCGAATTTGCAAAAAACCGTAATGGTGCGCCAATAGATGGTGTAAGTAGGATTTCTTGTATTGATAAGAGCAACGTTACCCGCGGCTGTCAATTGTTTCGGCGAGTATTCGACAGCGTTTCTACCGAATATCCGTCAATAGAGGTTGATCATGGTTACATAGATGCGTTTATGCAATGGCTAACAAGGACACCTGAATTTTATGATGTTGTAGTCGCGTCAAACATGTTTGGAGATATTGCAACGGATTTGGGGGCTGTCCTCCAAGGAGGAATGGGCATGGCTGCTTCTGGAAATGTTGGAGATGAGCACGCATTTTTCGAGCCGGTCCACGGAAGCGCCCCAAAACATGCAGGTCAGAATAAAGTCAATCCAATAGCGAGTATAAATTCAATACAAATGATGTTTGACTGGTTGGGTAGAAAACACGGAGAGGAAGACTTAGTCAATATTGCTACTATGATTGACCAAAGTGTTGCGGAGCATCTAAAGGACGGCAAATCCCTCACCTACGACCTTGGTGGAACAGCGACTTGCAGCCAAGTAGGGGAATCTATCTCAAATATACTAGGTCGAAAATTGAATGAGCTTTAGTTAATTGAATTTGTCAGATAAATTATCAATTATATGATCAAGTGCTGCTTGGAGATTTTTACTATTGTCGAAGTCACTTACGTTCGGTTTTTCCGGAATAAGTTGAATCATATTCTTCGTAACTCTTGTTACTTCATCCACAATTCCCACAGTGCATTTTCGAGAGGATCTAGATAATGGATTTAAATCAATAACAAGTACTTCTTTTCCCATAGCGACTAGAGCCTCACACCTGTCACCATCTTCTAGAGGAACAAGTATGGTGTCAGAATTGAAGATTCCATTACTTTGGCAAGCACCTCTTGGCCCTTCTAGTCCAGGAATACGTTCATCAGGAATTCCACCCAATATTTCCACATCTAACTCAAGTTTACTGTTCAACATTTTCAAATGCCCTATTAGGGATCCCATTCTCTCCGGTGTTCTGTAGAATATGTTTATTTCTACCGGGCAACCTAGTTGACTTGCTAACGTCAAAAAGTCAGCACCGGCTAATGCTATGGCATTTCCATTAAGTGATATCACGGGTCGTTCAGCATTCACAAGTCTGGCCACGGCTTCCTTGGTTGCAATCATTGCAGAGGGTATTGTTCTCTCTCCCAATAGATAATCATAAGCCTCTCCTCTACCATGTGCTATCATAGCTGAATCAGCAAGCATTCCTTTAACTCCCGCGTCCGCAATTTTTTTTCTGATCATCAAAGAATTATACCTTGGATGACTAGGGTCAACAATATTTTCTTCATCTAACATAAATAAGCCTCTAATCAATAAACAACATGCTGAGGTCAAGAGGGGAAGTTCCCCTGTTGATCATACTTGTCGAAAGCACGTCAAGCCCACACTCTCGCCAATCTTCAATGTTTTCCAGCAAAATACCTCCGCTAGCCTCTAGAATAACATGATCCCTCAGGCCCATTTGAACTAACTCGTCTGCGACAGATTTACATCTTTCAGGGCTGAAGTTATCTAGCATTATTACAAGTTGGTTACAAGGCTCAACCATCCTCCTCTCTGACCATGCAAAGGCAGCCATAATCGCCTCTTTTTCGGTTCTCGTTTCAATCTCTAAAAAAGCACCGACTGAATCCAAAGAAACTTCTGATAAGAATTTAACAATTCGAGCGCCGTTTCCCTCTATTTCAGGGTAGATAGTAACCAAATCGTTTTCCTTCATCATTTTCGCATCCTCTTTATTCAGTCTGTGTGTAAGACCTCCTCCCAAATGAACGGCCCATTTGTCTAGGAGCCCCCAAATCGTTTTGCGAGTGCAAGCGATTTGTCCAGGTGCTTTTGATGCCCATTTTTTAGCTTCAGTTGCTATGCCAGAAAGTTGCCCAAGAATGTTTAATATTGGTCTTTCCATTGATAACAAAGCATTCTTGTCGCCTTCAATATATGCTATTTCATCACCCGAAGAGATAGACCGTCCTTCGCCACAATTCCAAGAAATTTGCAACGAGCCAGCCCATATTTGTATAACATGTTCAACCATAGCACAGCCAGCAATTATACCACTGTCCTTCGCAATTATTCTAGCCTTTACAACAGTATCAGTTCCCATAAAAGGCATATCAATCCCGTCGTCAGCAAGTAAGGCAGAGGCCCATCTATCGAAGCTTGAGGTAAGCATTCGACTCGGTCCGTCGGAAGGATCCCAAAGAACCGAACCTCTGTCGTGAGGCGGTTTTACCTTATCTGCCATATTTACCGCTGTACAAACGAGGATTTGATGGTTATGCACCCTGTGGGATATACATGAAGCGGGTTCTGATAATAGGGGCAGGCCTGCATGGATTAGTTACCGCCGTTAGAGAACACTTAGCTAAAAATCAGGTATATATCCTAGAAAAAAGAAGGAATATAGGAGGTAGAGGCACTAGCCAACCTTCTCTTGGACATCAATTGGAACATGGACCTCATCTATTATTAAAAGGCGGGAAATTACATAAAATGGTGAACAAGATTAGCAGAATGAAATTATCACTGCGACCAATAAATCCTAACAAAGTAATGATAATTGGTCATGGTGTTGTTCAACCAATAAATAACCCAAAACTGATGTTGAAGTTAAGGCTTGGGCAAGATCCAATACGTGAAGACGCTATACGATTATTATCAGGATGGGGACAAGATATTCCTGAAAGGAAAAAAGCTCTTTTGAAGGGTAAATTATGTGTTGTTGGCGAAGGCTGGTCCGGGATTGTTGGCCGGTTAGCTGCTACATTGGAAGAAGTGGGCATACCTATCCAAACGGGTATTGAGGTAAGCGAGACATATAACGGGGGGGTTGTAACGACAGAGGGTCAGAGAATTGAGGCTGATAATGTAATATTCTGTGATGGTAAACCTGTGGGCAAGCCGATAAAAGTATCAACGTTAGATTTGGTATTAGATCACAAGCCACTTAGAGGTTTGCACGGGATAATAAAGGGAGATGTTGCAATCCTAGACCTAGCAGCAATTCATTCAAAAAAAGCACCGGGTATGAGCCATCTTTCTTGCATTTCCCTGTCTGGCGGTTTAAGTGCCATTGAGAAATTACTAGATGAGAGATTGTCTGGTTGGCGTTCTAGTATTGTAACAAAACGGCACAATAAGTCGATTACACTTACCGATGAGAGAGGCACACTCTCAGATGGGTTGATTTGAAGCATTAATCAAGGCTGGAAGTTATCATGCGGATAGCGACATGGAATGTCAATGGTATTAGAGCAGCAATAAGGAAAGGCATAGACAGATTCTTTGAGAAAATTGATGCAGACATATGGCTCCTCCAAGAAGTCCGATGTCTTCCGGAACAATTACCAAAAGATTGGGCAATACCTGATGGCTACAACATGATACTGCATCCAGCTGAAAAAAAGGGATATTCTGGGGTCGCAACAATTTCGCGCAAGCCAATGTTAGAACAAGCCAGAGGTATGTCAGGAAACCTAGATCCGCTTGACTTAGAGGGGAGGGTCCTCACAACTAGGCATGACAATGTTACAATAGTTAACACATACTTGCCTAGTGGGTCATCTAAAGATGAGCGACAAAAATACAAGGAAGAGTGGATGGCACAATGGAGGGAATACATTCAACCTATGTTAGAATCTGATGATATAGTAATCATTGCCGGGGACCTAAATATTGCTCATACTGAAAATGATATTTGGAATCCTAAAGGAAATTCAAACTCTAGTGGATTCCTACCACATGAAAGGTCTTGGTTTAGTGAATTATTGGCTGACGGTTGGCATGACTTATTTCGAGAACATGTAGGTCCCGATGAAAAAATATTCTCCTGGTGGTCAAATAGAGGACAAGCTCGAGTTAAAAATAGAGGGTGGCGGATTGATTATATTTTAGGTAATGTGGCCGCAAAAAATGCTGTGAAATCTGTTTATATTGATAGACAAGGCGGACTGGAAGTTAGTGATCACGCCCCAGTTATTCTAGAATTTCACTCATCGTGACCTGAGAATAGAGTGAGCAAATAGTCAACATTACTTCTCAATGTCTCCATATCGCCTGCAACCACAGATATACTCAGAATTGACATTCCATTTTCTCGCGTAATCTCAAACTCAACATTTTCAGGAATCAGGTTAGCTAGTTTGTCTGCTATATCGTCGGGGCCTTGCCACTGAATTGTAGTGTGGAACCTCTCCGACATGGTTTTTGTAATAATCATTAGTGAATTAGATTTACTGCTGTAAGAATGAATCTTTCAACTACATCACTTAGGGGGTGCATGGATGAGCCTATTCGAGTTCTCGCAGGGACAGGGGGCGTCGCCCTCGGAGAGGCTAGGACAAATCACTTTGGAAGACGAGCAGTACTACTTCATCGAGACGGAAATCCAAGAGAATTGATCGCACTTGTGGAAACAATGGGCATAGAAATAGTTGACATCCAGCACCAGAAGGGAAAAGACGATCCAAGGACGTACTTTGGAAAAGGCAGAATGCAAGATGTGGCAGACGAAATCTCTGCTTCAATCGACGGACATCCATATCATGGCGTCGATTTAGTTCTAATTCACACCAATGCATCTCCTCGCCAACTTGTCAGTATTAACGAATTAGTCCAAGTTGAGGTTTGGGACAGAGTCAGATTACTTCTATCATTATTCATCTCCCATGCGAATAGCGTTGAGGCAAGAACTCAAGTCAGAATTGCCCAATTAAAAGCGGACAGAACTGTCTTGAGTGAGATAGTAAACCGTCAATTAACTGGCGAGAGAGCAGGATTTGGTGGTGGAGGAATACAGGCAATACAGGGAGTTCTGACCACGGTTTCTAGAGAACTGACACAACTTAGAAAAAAACAGCAAAAGCAAGCCTTAGCTAGAAAAGAGCGCAGACGTCAAAGAGCAAGAGGAGGGGCTAGAACAGTAGGCCTTGCGGGTTATACAAACGCAGGTAAATCCTCATTATTCTCTTTGCTCTGTGGAAAAGAGGTATTGGTCGAGAATAAGTTGTTTTCAACGCTGGAAACAACAATTGGAAGAATGGAAATGAGCCCTAGGGTACTATTGGTTGATACGATTGGATTTATTGATGAATTACCATCAGATCTATTGGATGCTTTTCGTGCAACCTTAGATGAATCATTGCAGTGTGACTTATTGTTAATTTTAGTAGATTCTAGTGATACAGCAGGTGAACTTGAAAGGAAACTTTCGACATCTAGGAGAGAAATTTTGGACAGGAGCCCTGATGGTATTGTTCCGATGCAGGTAATTCTAACCAAATCCGACCTAGGGGGGGATATTGAACTGGCCAAACAGGTTGTTTCGCAGATGGGGTTTGTTGAACCGTTAGTTGTGTCCTCACAATCTCAAGAGGGTTTAGATAATCTGCGAGAATCAATCTTACAATCTCTATTCGGTCCTCAAAAAACGCTTATCATCTCTGAGGGTAAAGCGAATGAGAAAAGTGCAAAAGCCCTCATAAGCCAAATTTACAACTCTGGCATCGTTACAGAAATTAAAGGTCTTGAGATAACTTTGTGGTGCTGCGATACCGAATTAAAGCGACTGATGGCTAAGTCCGAGGGACGTATCTCACTCAAGTAGGAAATACCTAGTGGCGTAAATGTGGCGGGCATCCTAGAGGAGGTATCGGCTCTTCCAGAGGAAGAACCGTTATTTCAATCAAGCGGAGTTGCTTTTGAGATCAAAAGTGAGGATGGACATCCTCTGCTCAAAGCAATAGGAGTATTTGTCGTCGTAATATGCTGCTTAGGCTTTGCCAACGGATTAGATTTTGTTAACCCAGAGTCAGGAATAGTTAGGCCCCACGAGTGGATAAATGGTATGGCTAAAACAGCGCCGGCCGAATCCTCTGAGTTTTCGGGCACTGTTTTGTCAGATGGAAAACCAGTCTTTGGAGCATTGGTGACGATTAAAAGCCAAAATGCCGATGGTTTGGCTATCATGATAAATAATGAAACCGACGAGAATGGAAAATTTGTGATATCTAATGCGACGCCAGGGCTAACTACTGTTGCAATTCAGAGGTTTAATGATAACGGGAAGAATGACGAGGTAACACATCGTATAATTCTCAGCCCGCCGATATATTTTGAAGAAATCGGATATACAACAATTAACTTTGACATGCCAGTAACAGAAGAATTCGATGAGCTTGATTGCAGCGGGAATTATGCAAATGGTTCGTGTATGCGCAAGATAGATTACTCATCAGAAGAGATGGAATTCCCTCTAATTGATGAATCAGCAGCGGGAATGTATGTAATGGTAGGCTGGGCAATGATAGGGCTATCCACCATAGCATGTGGATTTGCAATTTTAGGGATTAGAAAAGGTTCTCGCGGTCTTATTCAAACCTCCTGCGTATTGGTATTCTTTACTGCCGGCCATTATTACAGCGCTTGCATATTTGGTTTAGTTGCGTTCGCTCTTACTTTTACAGTACCTCGTAAGTCAATAATTTTGGACGCTTAAACCCGGTATACTATTGACTATGACCTGTCAGGGACTTGCATGGATTTGCGACAGGCGGCATGGATGGTCCGAGAACTTGGCCCGCCTGTATCTGCATTACAAATTGACGATAATCAGTGTCTTATTGCTGGAGGCTGGGATGGATTATTGCGAAAATGGGACTCAGAGGGAGATATTGTTTGGACTGTCCAATGTTCAGATCGCATAGAGAGTATAATGTTGGTTGAAGAAGACATCATAGTCACATCAGGTCTGGAAATAACCTGCGTAAATAATGGGGCAATTACCTGGAGCCATCAGCTGGAGGGCTCGGCAGACTTACTGGAATTCCATGGTGGAGAGGTCGTAGCGACTTCGAGCGTTTATGATATTGAACACGGAGATTTTATGGAAAGTGGAATATGGAAATTTTCATTGACAGGCGAACTCCAGTCAGTGGATAGAATTGATGAGAAACCGTGGTTCATTTGTTCTGGGGATTCCTTGGTAATCGGCCTTGGCCGTCCCAGGTGTGGAGCGTTGTTCAATTCAAATCATAAGAAACTATCAACGGACTCTCCCGTCACGTGCGGAATCGTTACACAGAAAGGCGTGATATTTGGTCATGCAGACGGAGCTCTATCGAATGAAAAGGGACACAACCTCTCTAATTTTGAAAGCGGCATCGACTCTCTAACCTGTCGCGAAGATTTTTTTGCATCTGCGCTGGAAAGTGGGGAATTACATTTAGTAAATAGCGATTATAATTCGGTGTGGAAATCTCAAGGAGATACAATATCAGCCCATACGATTGGCTTCGACAATCTTCATTGGTGCGGCCGATGGAATGGGCAATCCGGAATCTTGGAGGTAAAAGATACATCAGGATCTTCAATATCAGTTATGAAAACGACGCGTCCAAGGGTTGCTTACAGCAGAGAAAATAGGGTTGTTTTTGGGTTTGAGAATGGAGAAATCATGCTATGGGACAAATCTCTATTCAACCGTAGGAAAGAGAGCAAGACGGATGTTAAAATATCCACAGATTCAAAACTCGCTGCAAGATTAAGATCATTGCGAAAATAATGTTATTTTTCTTCTTTTAATTCCAATGGAAGCAGTGGAAAAAAGGCTTGCTATCCCTCATTTCCTCTGCAAAACGGGCAAAAAAAGAGAAAACTTTATTTGCCTCCTTCCCACAAGGAGATTTTGCCGCTCCCTTGGAGTGGTGGAGGAGGTCATCCGACCTCTTCTGGGACCCTTGCCAACCGGCCCGCTCAAACCGAGCGAAGTGTTGGTCACAAACAAAGGAGACAATGTTTGTGAGGTGAAAAGAAGATTACTCATTTTGAGTAAAGTTCCAACACCCACAGGACGATTTGGAGCCTCGGCAAAAAATCACCGAATTTAGTAAAATAAATACGGAACAGGGAGGGCTACACTCTGTGTAGATATACCAATGACTGTGCTAAGCCGGGAAGTGTAACAGTAACAGTTCTTCGGGACAACCTCAGTTACAAAAAACGGCTAAGGTCGAAAAGCTTCGGCTTTGAGACCAACAAGTCGAAACTGCGCCAACAGACGTTCTTCGGAACGACAACCGGAAACAGATCGACGTCGGACGGAAACCGCGCCATTCATCTCTTCGGAGATGGGTGGAAACGGACCTCCACCGATTGTAAACGAATATCTTCTAGGAGATATAACGAACAATCAGCCAAAAAACTACTCGCAAGAGAAAGTATTTGGCACCGGATTTGACTAACTTTTTCGGAAGTGAAATCAGTCCACTAGTAAAATTTACACCTCGGTGTATCTTTTGCAAAAACCGACCGTTAGGAAGAAGGTATCTTGGAAACAAGAAATCGACGATCTGAAAACTCATCTTCGGATGAGAAGAGGTGACGACGACCTAACAGTCAACAGCGGAGGCTGGCAGGGGGGCAGAAATCCCACCCGGATGAAACCCCCCTGCCAGTTCTCCCATCCTGCTTTCACAGGTAATATGCTGCCAGTGAGTTTTGCTTATCATTGTTGAGGGTCTTCATGTTCCTTTTATCCACTTTTCACGACCTTTCATTTGTTTCCAATCATGTGCGCTGGGTTCACCCAATTGTCAAACTCATCACTTGTTAGGTATCCTAAATCCACAGCAGCAGATCTCAGTGTTGTAGATTCAACATGCGCTTTTTTAGCAATCTCTGCGGCCTTATCATATCCTATATGGTTGTTCAATGCAGTGACTAGCATCAAGGAATTCTCCAAATGGGATTGTATTGATTCTTGATTTGCTTCTAGTCCAACAACACACTTTTCCCTGAATGATTTCATCGAATCAGAAATGATGCGAATGCTATGAAGTAGGTTGTGTATCATCAGGGGTTTGAAAACATTCAATTCGAAATTTCCCTGACTTCCACCTATTGTGATTGCAGTATGGTTTCCCATTACCTGGCAACATACCATTGTCATAGCTTCTGATTGAGTTGGATTAACCTTACCCGGCATAATAGAAGATCCAGGTTCATTTGCAGGTAGAGACAACTCCTGTAAACCACATCGAGGTCCAGAGCCTAACCACCGAACATCGTTCGCTATCTTCATCAGACTCGCAGCAAGCGTATTTACAGCTCCACTGGCCGCAACGATAGCATCGTGAGCGGCTAGTTGCGCAAATTTATTCTGGGCTGAAACGAATGGCATATTCGTCTTTAGAGCAATTGCAGAAGCAACTCGGGTTGAAAACTCGGGATGTGTGTTTAGCCCAGTGCCGACCGCCGTACCACCTATTGCAAGTTCATGCAAATCTACAAGTGCGAACTCAATTCTACTTATGTTCGAATCCAATTGTGAAACCCACCCACTTACTTCTTGTCCCAGCGTAAGCGGAACAGCATCCATCAAATGTGTTCTTCCAATTTTGACAACCTCTGACCATTGTTCAGATTTTACAACTAAACTGTCTCTTAGCGCTACAAGATTTGGCAATAATTGCTCAGTTATCGCTTCAGCACTAGCAATATGCATCGCAGTAGGAAAAGTATCGTTTGACGATTGGGCCCGATTTACATGGTCGTTTGGGTGAACTGGGCTTTTGGATCCCAATTCCCCTCCAGCAATCTCTATCGCTCGGTTGGCGATTACCTCGTTAGCATTCATGTTTGTTTGAGTCCCTGATCCAGTTTGCCACACCTTAAGCGGGAAGTTATCATCTAATTTCCCGTCAATCACTTCCTCACACGCTGTTATGATTAGATTTGATACGTTAGCTTCTAACTGCCCCAAATCGCAGTTTACCTTAGCAGCAGCTTGCTTTAAAATTCCGAAAGCACGAATCACCTCTCTCGGCATCGTATCTTTTCCAATATCAAAATTAATCAGCGATCTTGCCGTTTGGCAGCCATAATATTTGTCAGCCGGTACACTCAACTCACCCATAGTATCCGACTCTATGCGCACGTTCCCCATAGCGTAATGCAGAACTAGGCCGTCCATGTCCCTTTCCCTCTAACAATTATCAAAAGTAAAACACTTGAGGACAATATAATGGCGGCTTATCGCTTAGTCTGGTTTCAGCACTTGCATAAAGCAGCTGGGACATACGTAATAAGGCGAGCAATGGCTAATGGTGAGATATTTTGGCCATCTCATGAAAATGGTAATCCGCTGGAAAAGAATGAGCCAATAGAATTGTGGAAGATGTCTTCAAC
>DAZU01000034.1 GCA_002507425.1 Euryarchaeota archaeon UBA53 | reverse complement strand
ACATTCTAAGCACATTATATGAAATACTGTTTGGGGGAAATAAATCTATCACACCACATAACAAAGATATTTGATACATAACATATTGCTTAGGTTATGGCCAGTCTTCCCCTCTTTGTTCTCCCAATGGTGTTATTTCCTGGAGAAGTGCAAGAGCTTAGAGTATTTGAGCCAAGATACAGGCAGATGCTCGATGATTGTTTGCTAGATAACCAAAATTTTGGTTTAGTAATGAATAACCCGCTAAGCCCATCGAATCACTGGGATGGCCCTATGCAGTTTGGGTGTGAAGCCAAAATAATTCATCACGAGACCAAGGGTAGCAATCACTTCTTGAAAATCATAGGTGGCCGCAGATTTAAGATCTTGGATGTTGTTGATCCGGCATTACCTCCGTTTGATCATCCCATGATGGAATCCTTGGCCGGTGATGACGGATACTTGCCTGACTTAGAAACAATTATCCAAATGATACCTGAAGGTTCAGAACATTCAAAACTATACATAAGTGCGGAAGTTGAATATTTAGATAGTTTACCAGAACTCACACACGAGCAACAAAACTCTCTAAAATCAATAATGCAGAATGTTCTAAGCCGCATCGGTAAAATGATGAATATTGATAATGATACAATCTCCGAATGGATTGAACAGTCACCCATGCTCCAAGTGGTAGATGAAAGTCCAGAATCGATATATTCGGTAGCTTCTCTTGTTGTGCATGATTTATACACGAGGCAAGACATATTGCAGAGGTCAGATAACACAGAATCAATATCTGTTCTGAGAAATCACTTGCCTGACTTCACTGAAGAGGAATAATCCATCACTCTGGAATTTTAGAATTATTCATCCATACGACTTTAGCAAAGTCCCAACATCTATTATGGATTTTACCCAGTATTTCCCTAGTAGTTGGAACATTATCATCACTAAAATTTTCCAGCGTGATTACGCTGGGTGATAGCAATGACTGTTCGTTATTATTTACCCCAGAGCTTAGTGACAATTTCAATGTCTTCATATCGGTCTCATTTGTGTTACTAAGTATTGATTCCAATCTGTCTCTAGCCCATACAGGAGCGCTTTTAATATCCCTTTTTGAGATTATATCTATCATCGCATTCTCAGATGAAATGATTTCCACACTCAACCCATTGTCCTTCAAAACCCGAGCAGCATATGCTTCGCAGACGCTGTTAACCTTGACCACGTAATGTTGATCTGGAGCAGAATTTAGACGGTTTACATAGCGGTAGTATTTTTCTGTATCAAGTCTTGATTCATGGGTTTCAATTTCGCGTTTTCTAATAATTCCCATTACGGGAACACTAGGATAAAAAGGTCTATCGAATAATCCATGGCACCATTGGACACCAACCACAGAGGAGGGGTCTCTTCCATCTAAAGCATACTTATCGTTCAACATCTGAGATATTGAAAGAGAAATTTCTAGATTAGATGTCCATCTCGGTAATGCTTTGCCCCACGTCATGCGTAAATTATTGTGTAATTCTCCGTGCCTAGTAAGTGACTTTTGGCAATAATTCCAGAGTTTACTGCTAGATTCGGAGTATTCTAGCCGATGAAGGGGTAAGATGGATGGCCTTACATCATCTTCAGTTTCCCTCCAGGAATCTAATGCCCAAGTAGGTAAATTTTGAGTGGAGTATGGGTCTGAACAAGCATAGATGTGATGCCATGCATGTTCTCTAAAAATCAACAACTCGTCAAGATATTTTTCGGCAGATTTAGTACCTAAAGCAGAAGCTTCCCTTGCAACTTTCATAGGTGATAAAAACCCGTAATGAAATGCATAGGAAAGTTTGGATACACCCCTTTGATCTGCTGCATTGTTTCTGCGTCGTGAGTATCCACCAATACCATCTTTTAGATAGGAATCCCACTTTTTCAAAGCCACTATTTCGCCTCCCTTTTGTTCCCAGACCGGGAAAACAGTCGGGTCAATTTCACACTGCTGTAAGAGTTGGAATCTACTCTCACGATTGTTAACGACTTTTTCAATATCTACAGGAATAAAAGGTAATTCACCTTCAAATTTCCTAGGGACACTGTGAATTGCTGGCCAATGCCTGTCTAATCGCAATTTTCTCATTTTCTTCGTAGCACTGCGAAATTTGAAAGGTCTGTCTACTGATTTACCAAACAGAGGCATTGGTATTACACAATGACAATCAACCTCCAAAACGGGGCAGGATGCAGAACTTGCTATATTTTTGACCCAATTATTCCAAGGAGGCAAAGGAAATAAGTCGGTTATTATAATCGAAGAAGTTTTGGCTAATTCGAATAGAACTTTTGGCCGATGAGTTTTTCTTGCCACATGTAAATAGTAACTAACATCGTTCTCACGACATATCTTGGCCATGTCCGATGCGGCATCTAATAGCATGTTGTGGTGCCTAAGCGAAGAATGCGGATATCTTTCATCTATTCCCTGATATACAAACATTTCAAGATCGTGTTGAATAGCAAAGTGTTTTGCTACATCGATAGCTGGATTTTCGTGAAATCGGTGGGATGATTTTAACCAAACAACTACCGGACCTTTTGATTCAATTGAATTGACATTATTCGATTTAACACATCTTTCAACCAAATGCTCAGGCAAAAACTCCATCATAGTCAGGCGTGAAGTTTTTTGGATATATATCGGTGTATGCAACCCGAAAAATCTCTTCACTCTTCAGAAGATCGAATATCAATTTTCGGTTTGAATTCTTTTCCTAGACTCAGGCTAATCTGAAGCACTGATGCAGCGAGAATCGCAGCAAGTATAAACAAACTTACACCAGAATAGCCACTTGTGCCAATTGCAACTCTTACAATAACTGCGGATAATATAAATCCCGTATTTCTTGCTAGATTAAGGAAGTCTGTGGTGTGACGGTATGAGATGAGCAGAATGAGTATGTCAGACATTATCAGAATGGTAAAGAAATCCAAAAAGAAAACCTCTCGGTTTAGTTCACTTTGACCATCCACAACTCCTGAACTCCATGTAAACAACGAAAAGGCTGCAACTATCAAGAATACGATTACTAAGGCAGACGCCAAGTCTCTTTTTTGTCTTACAAAGTTGTCAAGATCTTCACCGTCGTAGAATTTGACGGGGGTAGCGGAGAGTCGATACCGGAAGAATAGCGCTGTTGAGAACAAAACAACAAACGCTAACGCTTCGGTTGCAATAAAGTAAATATCCTTGTCGAATGTTGTTTCGGCACTTGGTTGAACATCTGACAAATTTTTGAAAATGTCCCTAACTACCAGTAGCGTTACCACTTCAAATTGCTTTCCTATTGAGTTTGAAAATGACTCAGGTATTACCCTGATCAATTCATACACTTCATATGCTAAAATTATTGAAAATGGGGTATACAATGCGTCTAAATATGAATCAAATAGGTAATCAGTTTTGCTATTTTCATAGTATCCAAAATCGTAAAGAAAACAAAATAGTAGGTGCAATATAAACCCAATTACTGCAAAATTAATCGATATTTTGCGTAAGAATCCGTCGGTAGCTTCGCCCAGGCAAAGTTTGTGTAATTTCTGGGTTTGCATGACTCTTCCTCCATGACATATGCAATAAATACATGTTATTTTCCTTATCTATTTTCTATAATGGTATCATCATTGGGTTATATCCTACCAAATAATCATATTTCGGATGACTGCTCATCAATTTTCTTCCTTACTGTTGAACCTACAACAATTGCAGCTGATATAATTATCAGGTTTTTTACGATATACTGGCCTTCAAGTGTTAGGCCGATAGGAAAATCAGTAAAACAGACCTCTGGGAATAATATCAGAGGAAGGAAGGTTCCAGGCATTTGAATAAATAACAAGAATAAAGCTACTCTGATTAATGGCTTGATGCAAATTGTTATCCCAATTACAACCTCCCAAATTCCTAGTATTGGGACGAATGTTTTGGGATCATCAAACCAATATACTGTATTTTCTACTAACTCTTGAGCCGGACTGAGTCCTAATGGCTTTAGTGCACCAAACCATATGTAAATAATACCTAGCGAGTATCTAAGCATAGATACACCCCATTTTTCCATAAAATTGGTTATCAGAATATCCACTGTTTCGAGTTTGGAACTCATAACTTGGTAGGCACTCATGATTTCAAAAACGTTTTGGAATCATATATAATGTATCGTTCAAACATATAATCGATGATTCAAGAGACGTCTAACTATTTTCTAATATTTTTGTAAATTTTCTGTAAAAAAATGTAATTTCAATTTCTGTCCAAAATTACATAATAAGTCTCTCTTTTGTCCAAATGGTAAACAGTGGAATTGTTAACAGAAAGTGCCAGTTTCTAGATACTCTCAGCATTTGTCGTCGTAAATAAATTTCTAATTAGTAAATGCGCCAGGCTGGTAAGTCCAGCAAAGGGAGCCTTCTGGAATTTCTGTGTAATGGGCTTTAATTCTTGGTTCATTGGCCATCAAATCATGATATTTTAACAATACTTGATAATCCGACAAAACTGATTCATAGACTCCATCAAAATTACCGGAAAAGAGACCAAATGTATAGGTAAATACCATTAGATCTGCTATACTCATTTCATTTGTTCCAGCAATCCACGGTGTGGGTGATTCCTGAATTTTCTTCTCTAGTAGTTTCAATCCTACCGTTCCCTTTCCATCAGGTAAAAACAATGCTTCACGTGCTTTTATCCTCTCGTTAATATCATCAATCCCAAACGTTCCTCCTAAAATCGAAGAATAAGGACTAATTCCGTCTATGAACTCATCCACTTTTGCAGCCATAAAGGCATTTTTAGGTATCAAGCCACACATATGGCCAACATATCGTAAGATAGCAATGGATTCTGCAAGACCTCCCTCAGGAGTCTTTAGCAAAGGAACCATTCCCCAAGGTAAATCTCCAGCATTTTTCATAGATGCAAAAAGTTCAGAAGTTATAGGTACATCTTCCCAGTCTAAGTTGGCTAGTGAGAGTGCCACTCGGGCAGCCTCGGCACGCCCCGGGATTGGCCAGTAAAATAATTGATAAGGTTTTGATGTCATTGAAATGCCTCAAATCA
>DAZU01000036.1 GCA_002507425.1 Euryarchaeota archaeon UBA53 | reverse complement strand
TGGCAATCTATTGAATACCTCCGCAACCTAGGGAAGTTGTGTCAGATGTTGGGCAACCTCTGGACTATTACATTCGGGTGTTTGGTAATTTTGAGTTCTCAGTCGCCGGCATATTCGCACTTAACCATGCCGTAGCTATCATCGGTGCCATTACCGGACTATTTGTTGCAGGGCTCGCTATATTCATCTTTAGGTCAGGAAGCAAAGACCTCAAGAACCAAGCCATTGGGATGATTTTGCTGATTGAGGGCTTCATGGCTTTCACCCTCGGTTTTTTCTGGATCTATCCCTTCTCTCTCGAAACACTTCAATCCGTCGTTTGGATGCGAGCCGCAGCTGGCGTAACAGGTCTCACGAGGATGATGATGATGGTTGCCCTGATGTCCTTTTTCATCGAGACGGAGTGGGCTAAACGGATTCGACACGTGTTTGAATGGAAGTGGGTGTGGATTCTTCCAGCCACATCCTTTCTTCTGCTCCTATACCCTCTTCTTACGGTGGGCGTTGATGGCTTAATTGGCGACATGGCTCACGTCTATTGTGCGGACACTTCCGCAAAAGGAGTCGGAAACACCGTTTATGGGAGCGATTTAGGCTATGAACCCGTATGCCCAGATGCCTATGCCGCAATCTACCCAACCGTCTACACAAACACTAGTGCTGGGCCGGCCAGCTTACCCATAGTTTTGGTTACCACCCTTCCGTTAGCTTTTGTAACGATTTTCATGGTGCGCTTGGCCAGAAATTCTACCCACGTAGAGTCCATCGGATACAACCTTGAGGAAATAAAAGCACTGCGCACCGGTTTCCTAGTGAAAGTTGGATTCATGCTCGGGGGGTTGTTTGCGCTGATCACACTATCCGCTGTGTTTGGTTTCACGTCTCCAGAGATGACGCTGTTCAACCCAGATACCACGAACAACCGAGGGGTTATTGCTCTCGCTATTGGGGGACCTCTGGTAGTCCTATGCCATATCCTATCTACTCTCTTTGAGGGCATGATCTTCACCTATGCTATCCTCAAACATGAGGTGATGGGCATCGACGAACGCCTGCGCAAGGGGTTTACAGCCACCACCTTCGCAGGCTTTGGTGGCCTTGCATTGCTCGTCGCTTCGGAAGCGATGGAATCGGCGATTCCCGGCGGCGGACTAATCGGGGGCCTTATCGTCGGCATACCGCTAATTGCCCTCCGCCGCCCCATCATTCGTATCTTCTCCAATCTCTCCTCCGCTCTCATGCCGGAAACTCACACGACACAAGAACTGCAATATCTCGAGGTTTTCGCAGCCGCCAATGCAGACGGTAATCTCAATCAAAAAGAACGAAAAATGCTCGATTTGCAAGCCAAGGCATTCGGCATCAGTGTCGGACGACAACACTACCTCGAGGGTCTCGGCAGTGACGAAGAGGCGTAGACAGAACATTTAGATTTCAAACGATTGTTCGCATACCTCAACTTCTGTGAGCAACTGTCTAATCCTACGAGCTCCAAGAAAATCATCAAATCCAGTCACCAACATCAGCATAAAATGAATGAATTCCAACAGGGTCATGTTCTTGCCGGATGAACATCACGCATCACACAATGCGGATTGCAGTTTTGCTGGTAGCACTCATCATCCTGGTTCCGTTAACCGGATGTTTTTCAGGTGATGATGCAATTGCAAGTGAACAAACATCTCAAGAAGCATATCCAAATATCTACGATAGAAAAAATCTGGATTGGGAATGGAATGGTTCTTATTCAATGGTATTGGAAAAAGGACCATACACGGCCTTGGAAGTACAGGAGGCATTTATTGAAGTCGACACATCTGAGATATGGGAGACCGGACCACCCACCTCGGACGTCCACTTATCCTACTGGTTGCCTTCTAACACAGAACTAGGTGAAAAGGTACCAGTTATAGCAATAATCAGCCCTTATTATTCCTATGGCCAACCAGGTTCAGAATCCGGTGCGACCAATGTAGTAGCCGCAGGCAGAGGAGAATTCATTTTTGATAATTATATCCCATATGGTTACGCATTAGCACAAGTATCGGTGTTTGGAACGGAAGAATCCTCCGGGTGTTTCGATTACAGGGGCGCTGGTGAAGGATGGGGCATTCACCACGCCGTCGAATGGTTAGGTAAACAGAACTGGTCAAATGGGAATGTTGGATTATACGGTAAATCTTACGAAGGCGCAACTCAGTGGGAAGCAGCAGCACTTGGTAGCGAGCATTTGAAGACAATAGTTCCAATTTCTGGCACTACTGCACTGCATCCACTACTCTACAAAAACGGGAGTGCCGAAGCTAGGAGCCAAATTATGCACATGAATTATTTCGGCAGTACAGTTGATTATAATGGAGACGACTTAGACAACATCTGTCCTGATATTGTAGAAGGAATATTCGCTGGACCAGTAACATATGGGCTTGGAGAATTAGATCCCTATATGGAAAATTACTATGAAGAGAGGAGCCATATAGACAAAGCCTTTGGTAACTGGAATGGTTCAATTTATTGGGTTCAGGGAATGCAAGATTGGAATGTAGATCCACATCAAGTGTTCGGCGGACCTTCTGGAACAAATTGGTACCTAGATTATTCAGCAGCAGGCTATGATGTTAGAGGAATGTTGGGTCAGTGGGAGCACAACTATCCGGACCAGTGGACAAAGCATAATGCACAGGATTCAGGTTATGGGGGAGAAGCAATTCATAATATGACTAGATGGGATTGGGCACAAGATTTGTTTGAATGGTTCGAGTACTACCTAAAAGGCGTTGGACCTAAACCATCAAATCATGCCCAAATCCAAAGAAATGATGGACAGTGGCGAATTGAAGATGTCTGGCCCCCTCAAGATGCTACTTGGTTACATACAGATATCGGAAACTGTGTTCAAGAAGGCAACAGTGTTGGAGGAGCCTCTGTTATAGGAGGGGGAACACAGGGCGTTACAATTACATGCCCTGGATTTGATAATGAAATGCATATAGCTGGCTTACCTACACTACATCTTGACGTTACAGCATCAATGGACGGCGGGCAAATCTTTGCAGAGCTACAGGATGCTGAGACAGGCCTCAGACTTGGACACGCTACCATGGATATAAGATATCATGAAGGAGGATATGAACCACAAACTGTATTTCCTGGACAAAACCTAATTATGCTAATGGAATTTCAAGGGCTGGATGTATTATTACCAGCTGGGCACGGAATAAAATTGGTATTGTCAGAAACGGGAGAAGACTACCTTTCTCCTGCCTGTGGTAATTCTTGTCCGGTAACTGTAAACGGCGGGACCTTCTCTTTCCCACACATAGATCGGTCTGGCGCAGATGTTTTGGAAACTCCCCAAGGTGAAGATGCTGCTAATAATTAACTTCAGAAAGTTACTCATTTATCCAATAATTTAGTTAAAAAAAGAAGAAAAATAAATACAAATCCAACACAAACCTCAATTATTGCTCGTTTGCACAATTTTTTTAACAAAAATAAAAATAAAAACACAAAAAGTGTATCAAATTTTGAACGATTGTATAATATACCCAGTGCATAACCGCAATCTCGATACCAATGTGGTCAAAATTAGAATACATATGGCTAGACGGAAGTGAGCCTACCCAGAGCATGAGAAGTAAGACTATGATTCGCAAAGAATTTACCGGAACTCTAGATGAATGCCCGATGTGGAACTTTGATGGTTCATCTACCAACCAAGCAGAAGGTGGCTCTTCAGACTGTGTTCTAAAGCCGGTGGCAATCTTCCCAGATCCAGATAGAAACTCAGGATATCTTGTAATGTGCGAGGTTTTGAATGCTGATGGCACACCTCACGAGACAAACGGTAGAGCAACAATCGAAGAGGATGATGACGACTTCTGGTTTGGGTTTGAGCAGGAGTATTTCTTGTGGGACCCCGACACCAATCTTCCATTTGGATTTCCAAGAGACCAAACTCCCCAGGGACAATTCTATTGTTCAGTAGGAGCCAAGAATGCTTACGGGAGAGAATGTATCGAAGATCATCTAGACCAGTGCTTAGAAGCAGGTCTGAATGTTGAGGGTATAAACGCAGAGGTTGCTTGCGGCCAGTGGGAATACCAGATATTTGCAAAGGGAGCAAAGGATGCCGGAGACCAAATTTGGGTTTCTCGTTACCTAGCAGAGCGCAACGCAGAGAAATATGGACTTCACATCGAATGGCATCCAAAACCATTGGGAGCAACAGACTGGAATGGAAGCGGGATGCATGCAAATTTCTCTGATACAAGAATGCGTGAAGAGGGAGGAGAAGAGTTAATGACAAAGATATGCGAAGCTTTTGGAAAGAACATCAAGAAGCATATTGAAGTATATGGCGCATTCAACGATCAGAGGCTAACCGGTCTACACGAAACACAATCAATTCATGAATTCTCATACGGGGTTTCAGACAGAGGAGCATCTATTAGAATCCCGGTAACAACCAAGGATGATGGATACATTGGAAGATTGGAAGATCGTAGACCAGCTTCGAATGGCGACCCATACAAA
>DAZU01000108.1 GCA_002507425.1 Euryarchaeota archaeon UBA53 | reverse complement strand
ATACCTACTGCTGCCCCAGCCACAGAACCCACAGTCCGTCCGATGGCAACAACAGCACCACCATCTTCTTGTTCTGGCGTCTTTAGTTCCAATTCGTTTCCTAATCGCATCCATTCAGGAGGTGTTCCAGAACCTCCTCCTAAGCATGCTAGTGTAGTGAATGCAGCTAATGGCATAACAGCCAGGGCGGTAAGTAAATCTAAAAATGAGGTTTCAGGGACGCTGCCAATGTTTAGGAAATCTTCCATAAATGATTGTTCAAGTTGAAGATTACTAGATACGTCAGCACCTATCCAAGATAATACAATCACACTAGCTAATCTTCCCATCAACCAAAGAACCAACACTGGCGCTAACCATGATAATTTTGTCATTGAAATAAGCCATCTTCTAGTAAATGCTGCAACTGTAATATGTCTTCTTGCAAATTTGGGAAATATTCTCATTACAAAAATCAGGATAACAAGATAACACGCAAGGGCAACTTCAAGCCTTCTATTGGCACGAATCCACTCCTCAGGAATAAAGATAACAAATCCAAGTGGAATAATTACAAGCATCAACTGGAACGGTATTGCAAGTAGGACCAACCCCCCATGTGTTGATAATAATGAATGTCTTTTTTTGATTCTATCACTGACCATAACTGTCAATTTAGCATGCGGAGAATTTGCATGGCTTCGTCTCGAATTTCTCAAACCAGCGGCATCTCTTTTTGATCTTGTCAAGCCTAAAGCGGCTTTCCAACCACCTTTTTCTATCACAAAGAGAGGAGTGAATCCTCCAAATATCAATGCTAGCAACAATGCTAGCATTCCATAAGCAAGAGAAGCAGCCACTATCCAAGGAATCATTTCAGACTGGAATGACATAGTGAAGTTTTCATTTTTCATTTGGAAGTCAATGAGGTAAGTAATTGAAAATGCTGCCATGGGTGTAAGGAATATTTGACAAAAAACCAATCCTGTCAGCCACATTCTTGCGGCTAAAGGTCCCTTGTCAGAGTATTGACCCACAAACCTAACCCAATCCCTTTCTTTCTCAAATGTTCCCCTCCCACACGAACAAAAACATCTATTTGGAATGCTTGCTATTATTTTCCAGACACATGTCCCCTAAGGGGACATAGGAAGGGGACATTCATATGCAGTATGATTCTCGGATATTTGTTGATGAACATGAGAAAGTCCCTTCCTTTCCTTCTGGTGTGTCTTTTGATGGCCCATTCTGTGATATATTTTGCAGTTGATTCGGCAGAAGCGACATCTGGACGAGGGGGATCGACCGATGATTTTTCAGTCGTTGACATCTCGGTAAATTCCTCTGCTGGAAATCCTTGGATTCAACCCGACGGATCAATTATTACTTACATCGCAAAGGGAGATATTGTCGACATTTCGGTTGAAGTAAAAAGGGGAGGAAATGCTCTCACAGGAAGTAATGCCACTGTTACTGTTGAAATGGTTCATCCGATTGGCTTTGTATTGAACACTACATCCTGGGAAACAGTCCCAATGCTTGGTAGCCAATCTTACATCGATTCGTTCACATGGGAAGCATCTGTTGCCCACTCAATTTTGGACGTGGATACAAATGAACTGCATGGTGGAATAATAATCAGGGCGACGGTGTTCAATCCTTCAGATGATAGGAATACTAATGACGTGCTTGAGCAACACTTACCAGTTGCAATAGCACAAGATGACATGGAAGCTGAGGGAGATCCAAGAGACCAAGCTTTCCCAGCCGCAGCAATCCCAACTTTCTACGGTGGCGAGTTCCCGATTGATGGTTCAGATGCTAACGGGTTTGGAATATGGCAAGAAGACACTTCTGAGTCAGTATTAGGAAATTCTCACTGGCGACATGCTAATGCAAATTCAGATTATCCATCTTCCTCTAGAAGTCGCCTTGTCTTTGCATTTAGAGGTGCAAACAGTAATTGCGGCTATGGTGCTTCCTTAGACGGAGGTTTATCGCAAACATATTACCAATACATGTGTAAAATGCAACTCAATTCAGCAGGGATAGTTTCCGCACAGATGCACGTCCAAACATGGGGTCAGATGGGTGCTGGAGACTATGTTGCTCTAGAACTTTGGAGAGGCAATGGAGCTCCTCAAAGTACTATATCTCACAACTTCGCTGATGATTTACCTAGCTCAAGTTCAGGAAGTTGGAGTAATATCTCATGGGATCCAACAGAAGATCTAGGTGGCCATTCTTGGTCGTATGGAATACTGTTCCAATCAGACGGGTCAGGCGCTTCAAGTGGAATGCATGTTGATGATTTTGCAATGTTTGGAGTTGAAAAGGTAAGTGAATACACTTTGAATGTTTCTTGTGACAATCCAACTAGCGGATACACAACACCTCCGAACAACATCCTTCCCATGCATTGCTTAGTAACTAACAATGGATACATGCCTGCAAATGTAATAATTCAATCAAACGTCTCTAACGCTTCGTGGATGAATCCAAGTCTACCAATGATTAGGATTGATAGCGAAAATCCAAATCAGCATGGGACGAGTGTGATGTTGCCAGCAATCCCGGGAGGTAATACTTCAGAGATGTGGATAAATCTCTCAATTCCAGCTGGTGCTGAAGTTCAGCAACAAGTATGGCAAGTATGGTGGGAAGATGTTGGTAGCACACAACTGGGCGAAATGGGCCGTGTAACTTCGGATATTGCCGTGACTGAACAGTATGGTGTACATCTCTCATCAAGGGTTCCACTCTTGGCAGCCAGTTTACTGCCGGGAGAAAATACAGACATACCATTCAAGTTACAAAATGCCGGAAACAGAGAAGCGGGATACACAATTACATCTAATTTCCAAGAAGGTGACTGGATTTCCTATGTTACCGATTTGAACGGTAGCATTGTCCAAATGCCAATGCCGCTGGGCAAAGGTCAGGAAGTTGAATTACTACTCAATGTTACCGCCCCACAAAAAGCAACACCTGGAGAAATTCCGTTCTCACTAAGGGCGGTTTGCCCTTCTTGTGGTCAGTCTCTATTCGGCAATGATGTCATATCGAAAAAGATAGAAGTTCCTACTTTGAGATCGCTTCAAGTAAATGCAGAGGAGGTAGAAATTGAGGCATTAGCTAATGCCAATCAAAGGATTGTATACTTAGATATTCTAAACCTCGGAAATGATGATGAGTCATATACTCTCGAACTTCAACAGTCTAACTGGAGACTGCAAGCCTATCTTTCCTCGGAAGTAACACCTGTTCTTGATGCCTGGGATGGAGAAACAACAGTCGCTCTAAATCTACCTATGCCGATAGGCCTCGCACCGAGTTTGTATACCGCTACTGTAATCGCAACAAGTGAAGACGATCCCACCGTCTCTGAGCGCGTAACAATAAATGTAGACGTCATGGATACATCTGCCGTATCAGTATCTGATAGAGTCGCTGAACAATCCTACATACCGGGTGGAGTTGCTCAATCAATGAGGTTTGAAGTCACCAATGACGGCAATCAAGATGACAGATTTGCGCTTTCAATGGAACTCCCAAATGGTATGAATGCCCAGTTCGTCCAACTGATTGATGGAGATTTGACACCGGTATTGTCTCCTGGAGAATCACACAACGTATCCGTTCAATTCGATTTTGACTCAGGCGTTAGTGGGCAACTAATCCTCAAAGTAATCGCAACTAGCGTTAATTCACCAGATGTCTCTGGGTTTGGGAAATGCACATACAGTGTCGGATCTCAAAACAGGCTCTATGTTTTCGCTACTGAATCTCTTGTGATCTCTGAAGAAGGGATTTATGAGGTTGAAGTTGAGGTAGAGAACAAAGTCGGTCAGGGTCAATCTGTAACAATGGATTTGGACCAAAAAAATACCAACAGATATTATGCATCTTCGATTTCATCTAGTGATAGGAACTTTTTCTTGGAATCTGCTGGCATGAGGATAATAACTGTTGAATTTGAAATACAGTCCTCAACACTTGAAAATTTAGCAAACGATTCATTCCTGACATCGGTTACAGTATGGGCCACATCAAATACTTTTGAAGATGCATCATCATATGACATACTAATAACACTTCAAAAATCTTCATCCTCAGCAGACTCAGCATCATCTGACGAAGAATCATTCGATTGGATTGCAATTGCCACTTGGATAGTTGGTGGTGCTTTGATTATCACTATGCTTGGTGTGCTCTTAGTTATACTCAACGGAGAAGAAGAAGAAGAAGTCGAAGATTGGCAAGGAGACGGATATGAGGACAACATTACTGCGACTTATGGAGCGGTTGCCGCTGCACCAAATGTAGCAAACATGGCTTATTCCTCTAATCCTGAGATTTCCAGTGATGAACAAACCCCAGCTACGAGTTTAGATCCAATTCCAGCTATCAAAGAAGACCAGACCAGCGGCCCCCCCATTCCAGCAGAGGGTCTACCTGAAGGCTGGACAATGGAACAGTGGATACATTACGGACAAGAATGGTTGAACAATAACAGATAGCCATGCCCATCCGATGGGTTGAAAATATAATCCTCCTGCGATGTAACTCGGGGAATAGAAATGTATGGCAACGGACAGGCACCGATTTTTATATTGAAAGAAGGTGTTCAAAGAACTCGTGGTAGAAGTGCGCAATCGAACAATATCGCAGCAGCAAAGGCAGTCGCGGATGCAGTCAGGAGCACATTAGGGCCAAAAGGAATGGACAAGATGCTCGTGGACAGCATGGGTGATGTTGTCATTACAAATGACGGTGCTACGATTTTGAAGGAAATGGACATTGAACACCCAGCGGCAAAGATGATAATCGAAGTTGCAAAAACCCAAGAACAGCATTGCTATGATGGAACTACTACTGCTGTTGTCCTCTCTGGGGAACTTCTGAAGCGGTCTGAAGACCTTATTGAGCAAAATGTTCATCCAACGGTAATTTGCGAAGGATTCAGACTAGCCGCTGAAAAAGCAGTTAATTGTCTGGAATCTCATGGGATTTCGACAGATAATGATGATTCGGTTTTAATGGAAGTGGCTAAGACATCCTTAACGGGTAAATCCGCTGGTGCAGTAAAGTCGTTTTTAGCAGATATTTGCGTTAGAGCTGTTAACTCAGTTGGAACGATAGATGAAGGAGAGAGATTAGTAGATTTATCCGATATTAAGGTAGAAAAAAGACAGGGTGGATCGATAAAAGACAGTTCTCTTGTCGATGGAATAATACTAGACAAAGAACGTGTTCATGCAGGAATGCCTAGATCCATCTCAGATGCTAAGATTGCTCTTATTAACAGCGCTATTGAAGTCAAAAAGACTGAAGTAGACGCCAAGATACAGATAACTGACCCATCTATGCTGGCATCATTCCTAGAGGAAGAGGAAGGATACATAAGAGGCCTTGTCGAGAAAATTCAAGCAAGCGGTGCAAATGCTGTTGTATGTCAAAAAGGCATTGACGACCTAGCTCAACATTACATGTCCAAGGCTGGAATATTCGCAATAAGGCGGGCAAAAAAGAGTGACATGGAAGCACTTTCAAAAGCCACTGGAGGTAGGGTATTAACCAACATTGACGATTTAACTTCGTCTGACCTTGGAAAAGCAGCAAGAGTAGAAGAGAGAAAAATTGGAGAATCAGATATGACATTCATCACTGGCTGTCCGCAAGCGAAATCTGTATCAGTTTTGTTGCGTGGTGGGACTGAACATGTTGTTGATGAGATAAGAAGAGCTTTTGATGATGCAGTGGGTGTTGTGTCTGTTGCATGGGAAGATGGAGCAGTTCTAACAGGAGGCGGTAGCGTATTAGCTGCACTCTCAAGAGATTTGAGATCCTATGCAGAATCTGTCGGTGGAAGAGAACAGATGGCTATTGAAGCCTTTGCTAGCGCTCTTGAGATAATTCCTAGAACCCTTGCTGAAAATGCTGGCTTGGATCCTGTTAATACCATAATCGAACTGAGAAAATCTCATGCAGATGGTAAAGCATTTTCTGGCATAAATGTAGAGGATGGGGGCGTCAAAGACATGCGCGAGGCAAATGTTCTTGAGCCACAAAGAGTTGTAGAACAGGCTATACAATCGGCTACTGAAACCGCAATTATGATTTTGCGAATTGACGATGTCATATCATCCAAAGGTGTTTCTGGAGAAGAAATGATGGGTGGAATGGATGATTTTCAGATGTAATAATTATATAAAAAATAACATTCCTGAAAAGCCCTAGTTGCATGTCGAGAACGAACCTTCAAAGGGTGCATACCCCTCGGATGTTTATCTTGAGGTGGCACTGTGTCGGGAATTGTTGGCAACCCAGAATTAGCAATCTTCTTTGGATCCCAAACGGGTAATGCAGAAGAACTTGCAGGAAATACCGCTAAACTTGCAAAAAAAGCAGGTCTGTCACCCAAAGTAATAGACATGGACGGTTTTAATCCAGCAGAGTTTTCGAACTACAAACGTGTTCTTATCATCACCTCTACTTGGGGAGAAGGGGACATGCCAGACAATGCAGAAGACCTCTGGATTGCAACCAATGATCTCAACCCTAGTCTATCTGGAGTATCGTACTCTGTCTGCGCGATAGGGGATACATCATATGCAGAGTTTTGTAAAGCAGGTGTCGATTGGGACGAAAAGTTCTCCGCACTTGGTGCTACCAGGATACACGATATTCAACTCTGTGATGTAGAATACGAGCCAGAATGGAACTCTTGGGCTAACGCAGTTGTTCCAAAAATGACATCAGTAGATGGAGGAGAGGTTGCTGAGTCTTCAACGCCTGCTGAAATCTCAACAACAATAGACACACCTAGCGATTCATCTTTACAAAGCGGAGACATTGGAGATATAATGTCTGGAGATAGAAATTTAGCTATATTTTTCGGGTCGCAAACGGGCAATGCTGCTGGCCTCGCTGAAAAAACTGCCAAAATGGCCAAGGCATATGGTCTTGAGCCAACTGTTATTGATATGGATGGATATGACTCTGCAAAGTTTTCAGAACACAAGAGGGTGCTAATCATAACTTCCACTTGGGGAGAAGGCGAGATGCCTGATAACGCTGACGCGCTATGGAATGCAACAGTCAGTTCTAACCCCGCACTAGCCAACACGCACTATTCCGTGTGTGCAATCGGCGATTCCTCTTACGATGAATTCTGTAAGGCTGGGACAGATTGGGACGACAAATTTTCTTCACTCGGTGCTACAAGAATTCACCAAATTCAGTTATGCGATGTTGATTTTGAGCCACCATGGCTTCAATGGGTAAACGAGGTATTACCAAGAATTGCATGTGTGAACTCTAGCGGAGTATTTGAGGAGGACTTGCTAGAGACCATGATTTCTTATGGAGCTGGAGATGACGACGATGCAGATGATGACGGCGATTTCACTCCGCCAGAAATCGTCATGCCTATATTATCCATAACTATGAAGATCTTCAGATATGACCCAATAAAAGCGGAAACTGGATATGATACTGTTGCTGTTGCATTACCAGGCCACGCAACTGTAGAAGACGCATTGAAAGCAATAAAGCGTGATGTAGATGGATCTCTTGCATTCAGGATAAGCAATATTGCAGGTCACAATCCTCTTACCGGGATAAAAGCAAATGGGAGAATCATACCGGCTGACAGCACCAGAATTTGTGACATTGTATCCGATGGTAGCGAACTAAAAATAGAGCCTATCCCTGGTTATGATGTATTGAAAGACTTAATGGTTTCATACGACAGATACGATGTCGAAAGGGCGTCATCGAAGCCATGGATGGTAGCCGATCCAAGGCAAGGAGAGAAACTAACAAACGGAGCGCCAATGGGAGTCATGAGCTCAGCACAAGCAACTCATCTACATACACTAGCGGATGTAGGATCATTGCAGCTAATAAATTCCTTATCGGATACATATGATGTAGATTCCAATTATTCCGGTCCAGGAATAGCTTTACAGCGTTGGGTCAGAAGTCAAGACCCACGGTCAGGAGAGAATCACGTAAAGAAGATGCTAAACCTGATGCAAGGCAAAGGAGGCGTTTGGGATGAAGCAGATATCTCATCGATAAGAAGGCACGGTATAGATGGCAAGCAAGCATCTGAATCCTTGTATCAAGCTCGTGCCAGATTACTTGCAGAATACAAATTCACAGGAAAGAGCGGCAGGTTAGTGAAGAACTATTCACGGTCTGTCAAATCCTCTGGTAACGTAAACGAAACAACACTCTATCGCTCAGTTTTGGGACCACTTGGACTTGGTTCTAACATCATGAATGGAGTATCATTACGTATGATGCTTGGATTTACTAGAAATGGTGGACCAATCATGAGAGGTTTCCAAGGAATGTTGGTTCCACCAGCCGGAATCGGCAAGATACCAAATATGTTCAATGGCAAGGTTGCTAATCATCACCAAGTTGTTGCAATTTTCAACGAGTTAGATAGCAGATTCTGAGGTAAATACATGGTTAAGTATTCGTATTACCCAGGAAATGTAGCACGTCAATCATCATTCGAAGTCGAAGACACAATTCAGCCTCTATGCAAGGCTTTGGGAATTGAACTAATCGAGATGGTTGGTTACAACAGTGATGGAGGAAACATCATCAAACAGGGCAATATTGAATTACAATTAGCTCTAAATGCCAGAAACATCGCAATTGCAGAAAGAAATGGCTTCGATATTTTGACAGCATGTGCGTCCTCTCAAGGAATTTTACATGAAACCATTCAAACTTTTGAAACCGATCCAATAGCACTAGCTGCCGCCAATAGAGTTCTCAAAAAAACAACGGGTATGTCCGTATCATGTGAAATAAAAAGCAATCACTTACTTCATGTATTGGTAGATGAAATAGGTCTTGAAAAGATAGATGCAGCAGTAGTGAATCCACTGGACATGGATATTGCTTGTTATTATGGGCCACACATGCAGGTTGAAGGAGCCTGCGGTGACGATGATGTTTGGAATCCAACATATATGGAACAACTGATTATGGCACTTGGAGGAACACCAGTAGAATTCAAAACAAAAACATCTAGTGTAGGCAATCCTTCTCTATTATCTTTAAATGATTCAGTGATGAAGATGACCGGAAGAGTACTCAATGATGCAAAAAGGGCGGGAGCCAAGGTATTGGTAAGCGCATGCACTCAATCTCATGCTAATTTGGACTCATACCAAGGTAAAGCGGGCCGAGTTTCGAATAAAGACACTAACATACCGGTGGTTCACCTAACTGAAATCATTGCTTTTGCACTTGGATATTATCCTGACCGATTTGCTCAGTTACGAACACGTGCTATGATTATTGGTTCTTAATTAACCATGAAGGAATTGATAAAGATTGCTTGCTTGTTGCGAACTTATTCCCTCAATTTCTACTAGTTGCCTCTCGCTCATTGAGCATAAACCTACGATATCTTTTGCTTCATGCATTATTCTCTCAGCGCTCATCCTTCCAATTCCGGGTAATTCAGAGAGTATCTTTACACGCTGTTGAATAACTTCCTTTTCCCATTTCTTTGAAAGGAATCCACTTTCCCTTTCACCGTTAATTATTGCCATGATTTCCGCTGAGGCAGCTTTGATTGCGGATTTTTCAAAATCACGCGTTTTCTTTCTCACATTTGCCACAATCAAATCGGTAATCCTAGATTCTCGTTTTGCGGCAACAGATATGAATCTTGCAGTCTCTTCAACTGTTTTTGTTACTACAACAGGTAGACCCAAGTCAAGTGTTATCCATGCCATAGCACCATAAACTGCATTAGGGTGTAATCTGTCAGATTCTATAGACTCTATTACTATGAGTGGTCTTGAGGCAGATGATTGAAGTTTCCGGGCCTGGCTAATCAACCGGCCATCTATAATTGAATCAATTAAGTCTCGGGCGCTTTTCCTCTCTATTAAAATACGATCTGAGATTTTGACATCTCCAACATTTAAGTGTTCTAAACTGACATCATGTCCATGCATCTTTAGTAATTCGGGCAACTTAGAGCTAGCCTCTCTGTGGTCCACTACAATGCAGGTTTGAACTTTGGTCTTGTTATGTATTGAATCAATTGTGGATTTAGCAGCATCAGATGCTTTGATTTCCTTTTCTCTTTCAGAACTCAAAGATGCATACCTTTGTGAGGTATCTCGTCGAAGTTGTGTGTCATTCGGCATTGCAAAATCAACCAGAGATTTTTGAGATTTTGGTTTGTTGCTCAAGGATATCTTCTTGGGATTAATGTCCTCTGGAGGTGGCGAAATTTTTTCCTCATTCTTTCTTTTCAATCTGATTTTTTCCGATTCTATGAATTCTTCGACGCTTATATTTCCAACACTAAATGATGATAGGACATCATCTTTGGGAGGCGCTCTCCTGGGTAATCTGGATTGTTTTTGTAGAGAGTTTAGAGATTTATACATCGCCTCTTCCTTCTTGACGGATGCATATTGAACATACTGGTCTCTTGTTCCCTTAGCGATTAGGATATGGACATCACCATCTTTTTGCCTTGCAGTCCTCCCACGCCTCTGAATTGCTCTTATTGCGCTTGGTACCGGTTCGTAAAGAACAACGCTATCAGCAGCTGGGACATCAAGCCCCTCCTCGCCAACACTTGTTGCTATCAATACGTTTATCTGACCTGATTTGAACCTCTCCAATTGTTGAATTTGTTCTTTTTGTCTCATTCCGATTTGGTCTCCTTTACTAGTTTGACCAACAAACTTACCCGGTTTAACCAAACTATTTTCACTCAGTTTTTCAATTAAGATGTCTACTGTGTCTCTGTATTCTGTGAAAACTATGACCTTACCGTTATTTTTAATTCCACTTGATACTATCTCACGGACTTTGTCCAATTTAGGGTGATGTTCAGTCGAGGAATCGACTTCTGATCTAAAATCAGCCACTGCTTGCATCGATAGGAATCTTTTGGTTTTTCTATTGTTATCGAATTTTGACCTATGCAAATACTTCAATGCACACTTTACACCCTGAGTTTCAAGCAAGTCAACTAACCTGTGGATTCTCCTTAAGTCCGCTATTCGTTTTGCAGCGTCATATCCTCTTGGATTGCCCCTTCCAATAGCTGCACTTGCTCTTCTTTTTGCCTCTTCTATAATTGCTGTGGTTACCCTGTCAGATTTTGGCAGGAATCCAACCCTAGAAAGGTAGCCAGCCTCTTCGGCTTCAAGTATTTTGATAGGCTGAATCATCTCAAGTAGTTCTTCTGGAAGATTTATTTGGTGCTTCAAGATGTCCATAGATGTTGAGTAAGGTACGACCAAATCGTCAGTTTTTCTTGTGACATGCAGCCTTTCTATTCCTAATCGATTTATTATTTCCATAATTTTGACTGATTTTACTCCGGGGGAGGCAGTCGCTGCCAATATCATTGCTCTTGAACTGGCTTGCAGATACAAATCAGCCAATTGAGCTACTGAGTTAGAACCAGTGGCATGATGTGCTTCATCAACAATCAATAGATTAACATCTGATAATGAGATCCTTCCAGTGGTAGCATCGTTCCTAATGACGTGAGGTGTTGCAATGACTATTCTTGCCTGCTTCCACAATTGTTCTCGTCTGTTGGGAGATGTTTGCCCCGTCAGCATTATTATGGATTCAGATTGGATATTCAAGAACTGTTTTGCCATCTTAAATTGCTGAGCAACTAATCCTATCGTGGGGGCTACTAAGACAATTTTCCCGTTCTCTGAAAGTAATTCAGCCATGGCCATCCATTGCACAGCAGTTTTTCCTAAACCAGTTGGCATAACTAATAGTGTTGATCCAGATAATGCGTCCTTGGCCGCCTCGAGTTGATATGCCCTTGCCTCTACATCGCCCTTTAACAGAGGGTGTCTAAGAATCGGGACCATGGTTAGAGCAAACGGCGCTGGGTCAAGAGTATTTGCATTTTAGGAACAGAATAAAAACGAAAAAATTTCCAATTTAACTAAAAATTCATAATCATGACCTTCCTTCCTATGCAACGTTCTTGACCGAACCACTCATATATGAAAGGTAAGTCGCTAGGCTGCTCAGAAGGTGAGTGGCCAGACATTGTGGGCAATGCACAGCATCCCGTCACTCTCGGTTCCGATCGTGAACTGAGAGCCGATGTCACGGCAACTCCATAGCCAAATGGGCCTCTGTATGCCCCTTATCGGGGGGCCAATTCAGAGTAAACAAACATAGGAGGCCGAAAATATGGCAAAGAGAAGTCACCCAAGACGAGGTAGTATGGCGTTCAGCCCGCGCAAGCGGTCTAATCGTCATTTTGGTCACGTCAAGTCGTGGCCAGAAACCGATGCGAGCGAGGTTAGAGTGCAGGGATTCGCAGGCTGGAAAGCCGGAATGACTCACGTGATGTCTCGTGATCTAAACCCAAAATCAAACAGCGCAGGACAAGAGGTTAGAGTGCCCGTTACAGTTGTTGAAGTACCCAAGATGAGGATTCTTGGCGTAAGAGGGTACAAAATGACTCCATACGGTAAGCAGGCAGCAGGAGAGGCATGGGTCGATGCTGAGCAAATATCAGAGGCTTTTCCTCAATTATTCCGCCGCCTTCACAACAACGCAATGAAGACTCATGATTCTCAGAAACATTTCGATGCACTATCTAGCAGCGACCTCGTTGAAGTTAGAGTGATAGCTGCTACACAGCCACACTCCGTGACTGGGACACCATCTAAGACACCTGAGGTAATGGAGTTGGGATTATCTGGCGGAAGTCTCAGCGATAAGTTAGACTGGGCCAAAGAAAATCTTGGAAATGAGATTTCCATTTCAGATGTGTTCGATGAAGGCGTATATGTTGATGCGATTGGTGTCACAAAGGGCTACGGTTGGCAAGGTGTTATTCGAAGATTTGGTGGTAAACTACAATCTCATAAAAACTCAAAGAAAAGGCGACAGCATGGAAACATGGGAGATTTTGGAACGGGATACGTTAGAAAAACTATTCGTCAGGGTGGACAAACTGGATATCACCAGAGAACAGAATACAATAAGAGAATTTTGTCTATCGCTTCGGCTGATGACAAATCAATAACTCCCTCAGGTGGGTTTTTACACTATGGAGAAGTTAACTCAGATTACGTTTTGGTAAAAGGAAGCCTTCCAGGACCAGCGAAGCGTCTTGTGAGATTCCGTGATGCAACAAGAGGCTCAGACAAACCACAGCATCCGTATGAAATCACATACGTAAGCACATCAAGTAAGCAGGGGGTATGAGCATGAAGGTCGCTAGTTACAACATAATCAACAACATCGAGCAAGATGAACTTGACGCGGGAAGATTGCAAGAGGTTTACGATATTGATATCGAATTAGGAAAAAAGATTACGCTTCCTGAGTCATTTAATTCAGAAGTCCGTGAGGATCTGGTCAAACTAGCAGTCGCAAGTTCTCGCGCTAACAGAAGACAGTCCTACGGTTCTAATCCACATGGTGGAAAGAAGAAACCAATGAGCGGAATGAAACATTCTGTTGAGTGGTGGGGTAAGGGTAGAGGTGTCTCTAGAATTATGCGAAGAACGGGACAGCGCAGAGGTGCTCAAAATCCACACACCAAGGGCGGAAGAAGAGCTCATGGTCCAAAGGTAGAGAAAAACTGGGCAAGAAAACTTAATCGCAATGAAAGAAGATTAGCAAGAAATTCAGCTCTATCTGCAACTACCAATCTTGATGTTGTTTCTGGACGTGGTCATCGATTTGCGGAAGAAATATCATCTCTACCCATAATTCTTGGCGACTACTCTGAGAACGGTGAAAAGATCGATATCGAATCGTTCAATCTAAGCGGTGGAACAAGGAAAGTCAACGCAATTTTTGAAGCACTTGGCCTCGGGGATGATTTAATCCGAGCACGCAATGGAAGAAAAATCAGAGCAGGTAAAGGAACAATGCGCGGAAGAGTTCGCAGAACGCCAAAGAGCGTTCTGCTTGTAGTTGCAAATAAGGATGGTTTAGCAAAATCTGCTAGAAACCTCCCGGGTGTTGATGTTGTTGCCGCTAAGGACTTATCAGCGGAAGATCTTGCTCCAGGAGGAGATTTAGGCAGGCTTACAGTATTCACAAAAGCAGCAGTGGAGGCACTGAACTAGGAGGTGTTATGAATGGTCAATCCGTATGATGTTATCATGATGCCTTGGATTACTGAAAAGGCTATGGAAGCAAGAACAGGCGGTAATCGCCTAGAATTTATTGTCAGACGAAAATCAACCAAGGCAGAAATTGCGCTGGCTGTTGAAAAGCTATTTGACGCTGAGGTAGTAAAGGTCAACGTTAGGAATACTAAGAATGGTAAACTGGCAAGTGTAAAACTGGCTGAAGGTTACTACGCAGATGAGGCTGCTATGCGATTAGGAGCATTCTAATGAGGTGAGAATATGGGTAAGAGAACACGTTCACAGAGAAAAGGTAGCTCTCCACGTTATAGAGTTGCCAGTCACAGATTCCCAGGATCAAATACAATGCCAAGAGCGAAAGATGTTGTTGCAGAGGTTACTGATTTAATTCACAGCCCAGTTCACACAGCTCCTCTTGCTAGAGTTAAATTGCCATCTGGTGAGACCAACTTGGTTGTTGCAACAGAAGGTATCTCAATCGGCTCATCAGTAGCGATTGGAGATAATGTTGCGCTCAAGCCAGGAAACATAACTCCCATCTCTAACATTCCCGAAGGAACCGCTGTAAATAATCTTGAACTCCGCCCCGGTGATGGAGGTAAAATTGCTAGGACAGCAGGTAACTCCGCAACAATTGAAGCACATCTAGAGGGAGGTAGAGTTAGAGTCAGACTTCCATCTGGAGAATCTAAGGAGATGACAGGGAATTGTCGCGCTACCATTGGAGTTCTTGCAGGCCACGGTAGGAGTGAAATGCCATTGATGACTGCTGGAGCAGCACATTACAAAGCAAAAGCAAGAGGAAAACTATACCCACATGTTAGTGGAGTTGCTATGAATCCAGTAGATCACCCGCACGGCGGTGGAAACCACCAGGCTGTTCACGGGCCAAGTTCTGTCGCTAGAGGAACTCCACCAGGTGCTAAAGTCGGTAACATAGCCCCTAGCAGAACTGGAAGAGGTCGAGGCAAGAAGGTTTGAGGTGAGATAAAATGGCAAAGAAAAAGAAATCATTCATGACACCAAAGGCGAGCAGAAGAAAGGCTCGCAAGAAGCGAACTACTGTAACAGGACGCAGAAAAAAACAGTTTACATACAGGGGATATGAGATAGAAGAACTTCAATCAATGCCCCTATGGCCTTCTGAGGAAGATCCAAGTTCACCCTCGGTAATTACGTTGTTAACAAGCAGAGCAAGAAGATCCGTAGCTAGAGGGCTCTCAGTCGAAAATGAGCATTTCATAAACCGGGTAAGAAGAGCATCAGGACGCACTATTAGGACGCACAGAAGAGATGTTCCAATCTTACCCGAATTTGTTGGTAAGAGAATAGCAGTTCACAATGGACAAAACTTTGTTGAAATAGAAGTTAAGCCAGAAATGATAGGACATTACCTTGGAGAATTTGCCCCAACTAGGAAAGGTGTTACACACTCTGGACCTGGTGTTGGTGCAACTCGTTCTTCATCACACGTAGCGCTAAAGTGAGTTGAATATTATGGGCTGGAGAAAATCAGAAATGGACCGCAGATCAAAGCGGAAAGAATTACCACAAAAAGGGTATACCCAGTTGCTACAAGGAAGCAGACTTGCTACCGCACGTGCAGTTGAGGAAGACCTGCACGTGAAACATTGTTTTGAGGTTGCAAGGGCAATTAAGCACAGAACAGCAGGGGAAGCAATAGAATTTCTAAATAAAGTTCTGAAAATAGAGAGCGATAGACCAGATATACGCAAGAAGGCAGTTGCTGTTCCATTTAGACTTGGTTCGGGAAACAAAAAACGTAAGCGATCAGGTCCATCAATGGTGGGCCACCGCAAAGGTGGAATTGGACCCGGAAGATATCCTGTAAAAGCGAGCAAACTGATGATTAAATTGATCAACAGTTGTATGGAAAACGCACGACATCAGTACGAAGATATCGATCCAGAAGAAATGGTAATTACTCATTGTGCTGCTCACCGTGGCACAATAAAGAGGGGATTTACCCCTAGAGCACGTGGAAGAGCATCTCCTAAAAACCACTACAAGGTAAACTTAGAAATTTTCCTTGAGGACTTCAGTGGTTCAGAAGATGAATTGGAGGATGACTTCTGAAGGTGATTGGTATGGCTGACAACAAAAGTACACTAAGAAAAATTATTGACCGCAACGTCGAAAGACATCTAGTCAAAGAATTCCTCATGAATAATACAAAGAAAGCTGGATTCGGTGGCCTAGATATTCGAAGAACCCCAAACGGAACTGAGGTCACTGTGAAAGCAGAGCGACCAGGAATGGTTATAGGCAGAAAAGGTAAGATAATCAACGACTTACAAAAGCAGCTAGATGAAAGGTTTAGTATTGAAAATCCAAAATTAAAGGTGGATGAAGTAGAAGATGCAGCCTTGAATGCACAGGTAATGGCAGAAAAAATTGCTAGCGCTATGGAGAGAGGCTGGTATTATCGCCGAGCAGGTCATTCCGCAGCACTCAATATTATGGAAGCCGGAGCCAGAGGAGTGATCATAACACTAGCTGGAAAATTAACTGGTAGCAGAAATAGAACACAAAAATTCATCAGAGGTCACGTCAAATATTGTGGTGAGACGGCTCTACAACACATGGATGTAGGAAAGTCCGTATGTATCAAAAAGTTAGGAACAATTGGCGTAACAGTCGCAATAATGAGAAAGGGAACAAAACTCCCCCACGAGATATCAATATTTTCTGAAGAGCAACTAAGAATTAATGCTGAAGAATCTGGAGAAGATGTGCAGACAGAGGAGGTCTCTGAATGACACACGTTTCTAATCGAGAGATAGCATCGATGAGTTCTGAAGCTCTGCAAGATCGCTTAACTGAACTTCAAGAAGAACTTCTGCAATTGCGTGCAGAGCAATCATTGGGTGGAACACCATCTAACATGGGTGCTTTCAAAGCCTGCCGTCGCTCAATTGCCAGAATAAGAACAAAAATGTCCTCAAAGTAATAAACTCAAGAAATCAATAAGGTAGGTGAAAAAATGGCGATAATGTGCAGCGTTTGCGGACTTCCTGATGAATTGTGTATTTGTCAGGAGATTGCAAAAGAGCAGCAAAAGGCTACCATTAGTACCGACAGACGAAGATATGGTAAGATTGTTACTAAAGTTGAAGGAATTGAAGATTCGGCCATCGACATTAACAAACTTGCAAAGCTTCTCAAAAATAGATGTGCAGCAGGTGGCACAGTAAAGGGACGTGTAATCGAATTACAGGGCGACCATAAAAAGAAGGCTGCTGTTGTTCTTAAAAATAACGGATTCAATGTAGAGGTGCGATGATATGTCAAATAACTTCGAAAATAAATCATGGTTGGGACGCAACGTTTCTATAACAAATTCAGCTGATTCGGGCCTTGTTGGTCGCAGCGGAATAATATCCAACGAAACTAGAGAGACAATCACTATTCTTGAAGATGGACGTGAAATCGTCATTGGAAAGAATTCTATCAAATTCAAATTTAATGGTAGTAAGAATACCATTAACGGGCAGTTTATGCGGCAGCGCCCAGAAGAGAGAATATACCGCAAAAAAAGGAGTGAGTGATTACGGTGCGCGACATCGGAGTTGATGTGAAACCCCCTACTGGTGAGTGGGATGGAGATGAAAACTGCCCATTCTATGGGTCCCTGCGCCTGCGCGGTCAAGTCATAGAAGGGATAGTAGCGAATGTTGGAATGCAGGGTACTGTAGTTGTCGAAAGAGATAATGTAAGATACATGCAGAAATATGAGCGATATGAGAAACGAACAAGTGCACTTTCTGCGCACTTGCCAAATTGCATTGGCAATGTGGGAGTTGGAGATCGGGTAAAATTGATGGAATGCAGGCCACTTTCAAAAACAGTCTCATTTTGTGTCATTGAAAACAACGGCGGTGATGTCTGATGCGTGGTGTAGCAGGAAAACAAACCCGTGGTTTACCGACCATGGCAAGATTGCAAGTTGCAGATAATACAGGAGCCAAAATTGCGCAGCTAATCAATGTGCGTAAATTAGGAGGAACAATGAGAAGGTATCCTGCCGCAGGGATTGGCGATTTGATAAAAGTCTCAATAAAAAGAGGAACCCCTGAAACAAGAAGGCAAATGTTCAATGCCGTAGTTATACGGCAAAGAAGACCCTTCAGAAGAGTTGATGGAACTTGGGTCCAATTTGAGGACAATGCTTGTGTTATTACTAACGAGAAAGGAGATGTTCAAGGGTCCGATATCAAAGGTCCTGTGTCTCGTGAGGCTGCGGAGCGCTGGCCAAGAATAGCAGCAACAGCGAAACAGATTGTATGAGGTGATTGAAATGGTAAAAAGTAAGAAACCAGGAAAGCAGCGAAAAGCACAAGCTAACGCGCCAATTCACGTCATGAGAAAGAGAATTCGCGCCAGGCTACAACTTGACAAACCAGATGAACGCCTTGCGGGCATCAGGTCAGTAACCATCCGTGTAGGAGATACCGTTCGCGTGGTCAGAGGAGATTTTTCACATGGTGGAAAGAGAGTCGGTGGTAAGAGAAATGCCGACCCATTAACAGGCAAGGTTTTGAAAGTCGAATCAAGAACAGGTCGCATCACTATCGAGGGTGCAACCGCAACAAAATCAGACAACAGAGAAGAGGCAGTACCGGTCCACTCTTCCAATGTCGTCGTTACAAAGTTGGACGAGACAGACAAATTGCGCATGCAAGGATTGACCGCAGATAGGAGTTGAAGTATATGGGAAGTAGTAGTCACTTGAAACGTTTAGCCATTCCAAGAAGTTGGCCGTTACCAAGAAAAACAACGGTCTGGGTCACTCGTCCAAGAGCTGGTGCACACAGTCTCGAGAAGTGTATTCCGATTAATATAATCATAAGGGATATCATCGGTTTAGCTAGGTCAACAAGAGAAGTTAGAACAATTCTTCACAATGGTTTAGCAAAGGTCGATGGTAGGGTTGTGAAAGATACTAGAAGAGGCGTTGGAATAATGGACGTCTTAACACTTGGTGACGAAAATTATCGATGTGTTTTGGACACCAACGGTCGGCTGCGATACCGACAAATATCTGCTGATGAAGCTACATGGAAGGTTTGCAGAATAGAAGGTAAGTCCACTATCAAGGGTGGGAAGACTCAGGTTCACCTTCATGATGGAAGGAACGTGATTGTTGACGATGCTTCAGAACATAAAACTGGAGATTCATTGAAAATCTCTTTGCCGGAACAGAAAGTCATTGAACACATCAAGTTCGGAGAGGGAACTCGTTGCATGCTAGTTGGAGGTGTTCACGTTGGTAAACTTGCAGATGTAACAAATTTCATCGTCAAGCGTTCAAGTATGCCAAACGAGGTCGAATTTGAAGGATTTGGAACTATTACAAACAATGTATTCACAGTTGGTGACTGCAAACTACCGGGTGTCGAGGTGAGTAAATGAACAAATCTTCTAATCCAATGAGTATTCCTCAAATCACAAAAGTAGTCGTCAATATTGGTGTAGGAGAAGGCGGAGATCGCCTCTCCAATGCTGAAAAAGTATTGGAATTGGTAACAGGCGTAACACCTGTTAGAACCTTGGGTAAACAACAGAATCGTGACCTGAAAGTTAGAGTTGGATTTCCAATAGGCTGTAAGGCTACAATAAGGAACCAGGAGTCAATTAAGAAATTCCTAACCGATGCTTTTTGGGTTAGGGAAAATACCCTGCCTTCATGGAATTTTGATAGAACTGGAAACCTGTCTTTCGGAATACCAGACTATACTGATTTCCCCGATCAAAAATACGATCCCGATATTGGTATTTTTGGAATGGACATAAACATCGTACTTGAGAGACCCGGCCACAGAGTGAGCCGCCGTCGCCGTCGCAGTGCAAAAGTTGCACAGAGTCACCGAACCAATGCTGATGATGCCAGAGCATGGTTTACTGAGAACTATGGTATCCAAATCCTGGAGGAATAAATATGGCAAGAGATCATGGCGAGCGAATTGGACGAACAATTGGTTGCCGAAGATGTGGACGTCGTAGAGGATTGATACGCAGACACGGCTTGCGATTATGCAGGCAATGTTTCCGAGATACAGCCCCCGAAATTGGATTTAAGAAGATGAATTGAGGTGATTATGAATGCAATTTGACCCGTTAAATGATGCCCTAGCTAAACTATTCAATGCAGAACAAGCTGGTAAGTTCAATGTAGACCTTGCACCAGCATCCAAATTACTTGGATCCGTCCTTGAAATAATGCAAACCTCAGGATACGTCGGAGAGATTCAAAGAAATGAAGATGGAAGAGGTGGCAATTTTGTTGTTCAATTACGCGGCGCAATCAATGAGTGTGGTGTAGTTAAACCAAGACACTCAGTTCGCCGTCAAGAGTTTGACAAATGGGAAGGACGCTATCTTCCAGCACAGGACTTCGGACTTTTGATTTTAACAACTAACAGTGGTATAATGCACCACAAAGATGCAAAGGAGAACCGGATAGGCGGAAAACTCCTGGCTTATGTGTACTGAGGTGGTAAAATGGTAAAAATCGACAGAATTGAAAGGGTAGTAGAAATCCCCGAAGAAGTAACAGCTTCTATAGAAGGAGATATTGTTACAATCACTGGCCCAAAAGGTAGTCTGTCTAGAGAATTCGTTAGCTCTAGACATGAAATACTACAGGAAGGTGGGGCAATAATTGTTCGGATAGATGTACCTCGAAGAAAAGAATCCGCTCTTGCCGGGACGTGGCAAGCACACATGAACAACATGGTGAAAGGAGTTACAGAAGGCTTCACATACACACTGAAGGCACTATATTCTCACTTCCCTATGACACTAGCTGTGAAAGGGAACCACTTTGTAGTAAACAATTACTTTGGCGAGCGTGTTCCAAGACAAGCTAACATCCTGTCTGGCGTGGAAGTAAAAGTCCAGAACAAGACAGAAGTATTAGTAACTGGTATAGACAAAGAAGCCGTTGGACAAACAGCGGCAAACATAGAACGTAGCACTACTGTTAAGAAAAGAGATAGAAGAGTATTCCAAGATGGAATCTACCTAATCGATAAAGCATGATGGAGGGAGATAGATGAGCGAATACGAGAATATGACAGTTGCACAACTCAAGGAACTATTGAAGGATGCAGGTTTACCAGTCTCTGGTAAAAAGGCAGATTTGATTGCACGTTTAACCGATGCCCATGAAGACACGGATATAGCTGAGGAAGATGTATCCGAAGAAGAATTCGAAGAAGATGTAACTGAGGAAGAACTGGATGATGATTACGAGGATGACGATTGGGATGATGAAGACCTCATAGAGGAGCACATTGCCCGCCAAAAGCCAGTCTTGTCTGATGACATGAAGGCATCACTTGCTCTAAGGGCTGCTCAAAAGAAAGGAACACCCAAATTCAGAAGAACTGAGTGGTTCCGCTACAAGCGTTTGTCCAGATCAGGGTGGAGAAAACCTCATGGAATGGATAACAAACAAAGACGCAATTACAAGTATAGAGGTTCTTTAGTAAGAATTGGTCATGGTAAAGTCAACGCTGCACATGGTCTTCATCCGTCTGGTTTTAGAGAAGTTATGGTTCACAACTCAGGCGATTTAGATACTATTGATGCAGAAACTCAGGCAGCACGAATCGGCGCTACCGTCGGAGGCAGGAAGCGAGAGATGATCCACTCAAGAGCAGATGAACTAGGAATCAGAGTATTGAACCGCAGGAGGGAGCGTTAATGCAAATTACTAATCAGAAAAAGATGGCTGCACAATTACTGAAATGTGGGGTACACAGAATTTGGATTAACCCTTCATACCTAGACCAAGTTGCACAATCTGTTCAAAAAGAAGACATCCGCGAGGCAATCGAAAACGGTTGGATCAAGGCAAAGGCAATTCAGGGTACTTCTAGAGTAAGGGCTCTAAAGCGCCAATCACAAAAACTGAAAGGACGTCGTAAAGGACATGGCAAAAGATCTGGAACATCTAATGCTAGAAATCCTCGAAAACAACAGTGGATGGCTACTATCAGAGCTCAAAGAAGGACATTGAAAGATTTGAGAGAGGATGGAACCCTAAATCGTTCTCAATACCGGCACTATTACCTCAAAGCGAAAGGTGGATCATATCGATCAATTTCTCACCTCAAGACTCAGATGGGACTAGAAGGTATCTCAATCGGAGGTGATGAGTGATGGCTAAAGGTCCGAGACAACGTAATCAATATCGCAGACGCAAATCTGGAGAAACAGACTACCGCAGGAGATTGAAATTATTGAAAGGGGGTAATCCTCGAGCAGTAGTAAGAATCTCAAACACCCGAGTAACATGCCAAGTTGTAGCTTTTGAGAAACATGGCGACAAGGTTGAAATAACAATTACAGGAGATGACCTTGTAAGTAAGTATGGATGGCCTGAGAGTCTTTCTAGGAAGAACGTGCCAGCATCATACCTTGTAGGATATGCTCTAGGTAAATCTGCTACGGCCTCCGGCCACGGAGAGGCAGTCTTAGACATTGGTCTCGCAGCAAGCTCGAAAGGAAATCGTGTCTTTGCAGCCCTCAAAGGAATGGTAGATGCAGGATTAGATATTCCACACAGTGATTCGGTCTTCCCAGAGGAAGAAAGATTGAACGGACTTCACATTAACGAATCATACGCTTCATCAATTGAAGCAACGAAATCAAAAATAGAGGAGGCTTTCTAAAATGAGCGAAGATGATGTATCTCAAATGGCACCAGGACTTATACAGGCCTTTGCACCAACTGAAGAAAAAGAGGAATCAGGAGGTAGACGAAGAAGAACTTCAGCTGATGAGTCCATCGCGGCCCTCAGGACTTGGTCACCAAAAACTAGACTTGGTAGGGAAGTAATGGCAGGCAGAATAGTTAGTTATGAACAAGCAATTGCTTCTGGACTCCCAATCAGAGAAGTTGAAATTGTTGACGCTCTCATTCCAAATTTAGAGGATGAAGTAATTAAGGTGAATATGGTTCAAAGAATGACTGACTCTGGAAGGCGTGTAAGATTCAACGTAATGGCTTGTGTTGGAAACAAAGATGGATACGTTGGCCTTGCTATGGCCAAAGGTAAAGAAGTTTCACAAACTATTAGGAAAGCATTGACTGCTGCCAAACTAAACATAATTCAAGTTCAGAGGGGTAACGGATCATGGGAATCAAGCACTGGTCCAGGGACCTCAGTTCCTTTCAAGGTAAAGGGCCAAGCAGGTTCAACACGAGTAACACTAATGCCCGCCCCTGCTGGTAAAGGCTTGGTTATCGGTGAAACTGGCAAGCGAGTTCTGACATTGGCAGGAGTTACTGACGTTCTCTCCAGAACAAAGGGACAGACAAGAACAACAATCAACTATGCTGCTGCAACATTCAATGCGCTAGCAGCCATTAATCGAACCAGAGTAAGCGATTCACAGAGAACAGAACTGTTTATTCATAGAGGGAGGCTTCTAGAATGACTTGGATTGTTGTAAGAGCGCGCTCTAACGTGAAAGTTGAACGCTCTATTAGAGAAACTATGGGCATGCTGAACCTAACTAAGGTAAATCATGCAGTGATAATACCTGAAAACCCACAATACAAAGGAATGCTTCAAAAAGCGAAAGATTACATCACTTGGGGTAACGCTGATGCGGGGCTTGTCGAAAGGATGATTTCTGAAAGAGGCAGATTAGTCGGAGATAAACCAATCACCGATTCAGATGTTAAGGAACACACTGAATATTCCTCAATAAAGGATTTTGCAGCTGCAATTGTTTCCGGAGATGCCACGGTAAAAGATATGCCAAATATGAAGCGAGTATTCAGATTACATCCTCCACGTGGACCAAAAGGTTGGGGTGGACTAAAGCGAACTTACGTCGTAGGTGGCGCTCTAGGATCTCGCGGTGATGACATTACCGCATTGGTCGAAAGAATGATTTGAGGTGATTTTAATGAGTAAAGCAAACAAACATCGAGGACGTTGTCGCACACATGGAAGAGGTCACAAAGCAGGTCGAGGCGCAGGCAAGAGAGGAGGCCGAGGTCGGGCTGGAATGAACAAACACCGTGTAATGACTCGTATCAAATATATGCCTGATCACTGGGGTATGCACGGTTTCAACCGAAACCCAGGTCTTAGGACAGTATACGTAACTTGTAATGTTAGTGACTTAGAGGGGATGGCTGATGGTAATGATTCGGTCAACCTAACCGAAATGGGAATTGATAAATTACTGGGATCTGGTAGAATCAGCACAGCACTTACCGTGACTGTCGAAGAGTGGTCAGCGAGAGCGGCAGAAAAAATCTCGGCTGCTGGCGGCTCAATAGAGGGTGACGATGAAGATGAGGAGTGGGAGTGATTACCTCATCACATGAGGTTTATTCCGTTATATTCTTGAGCAATAGATAGACGCACAAAATGGAGAGGAGATTATGGGCAAGCAATCAATACCATGGGCGGTTGGTCTTACAGGCCTCCTCTACTTCGGTATGCTAGGTTATTGGCAGTCTGAAGCCTTTGAAACGGCTTTAGGTTTGGGAGGTAATGCATCCTCTAACGCAGTCGAGGGAGCCGTTTTCGGATTTTCCTTCGGTGTAATTTATGTTGCTTTCCTGATATGGTGTTTTGTTAGAGATTTGCCAGAGGGGCTGAAAGAAGTACCAATAATTGGAAGGTATGGTAAAATCCTTGTTTGGCTTGGTTTCCTTACTACTGCCGTATGGTATTGTAGGCCAAATTCATTCTACGACGGTAGCCATCAGGACCTAGTAGGTTACCTTCTAGTTGGAGTCATCCTTCTTGGATTTGGTGCCGCAGCAACTTTGACTTGCTTCATGTATAGTGGCGAAAAGAGTAGTCGACTGTATGCACTACACCGCTTTGTAGATACATATCCAACTATCACAAAGCCGGAAAGGCACGTTAGGTTTAATGAAAAACTATGGACAACAACTCTAGTTTTGATAATTTACTTTGCTATGACCAATGTAATGCTTTGGGGATTATCTGGGCAGGCACTTGACCTTTTCAGCGGATTTAGATCTATTATGGCCGGTGCATCTGGGACTATAATGCACCTTGGAATTGGTCCAATTGTTACAGGGTCAATTATTATGCAACTATTCGCTGGAGCGAAAATCATTCGCTTGGATCTGCAAGATTCAGAAGATAAAGCGATGTATCAAGGTGTCCAGAAACTTCTTGTTTTGCTGATGATACCTATTGAGTCAATACCACAGACCTATGGTTTCCTTGACCCAACTGAGGCACTGATTAGCGATTATGGAATGGGCTGGGCGAATTTCGTAATAGTTGCACAGCTATTTGCGGGCTCCTACCTTGTTTTCCTGCTAGATGAACTTGTAAGCAAATGGGGAATAGGTTCTGGGATATCACTGTTCATTGCGGCTGGAGTAGCACAATCAACATTTGTTGGGACACTATCACCATTGCCTGCAACATCGGGAATGAGTTACAGTCTACAAAATCCTCCTTCGGGGACTTTACCTATGATATTCTATATGTTTAGGGAGGCTACGAATGCCGAAATGATATCTCAGAATGGATTCGAAACTATTCTACTAACGCACGTCAATCCGGTCGCTGCATTGTTCTCATCTGTGGTTGTGTTCTTGGTCGTAGCCTACGCTGAATCCAGCAAACTCGAGTTGCCATTAACCCACGGAAAGGTTAGAGGACATCGTGGAAAATATCCTATCCGCTTAGTTTATGCATCTAACATTCCAGTTATTTTGATGGCGGCTCTACTCGCTAACATCAACATGTTCACTCTCTTGTTCTGGAACCATCCGACATTACAGAAAACACCAATCCTTGGTAAGGAAGGCTGGGGTAGTATGTCCGATTATATAGGAACGTATGAACCAGGTTCATCAACTCCTAGCGGAGGATTTGCGTGGTATTCATCCATGGTAAATGGAGTAAATGATTGGCTGATTCCTATTCTAAATCAAGATACAGATATCTACGGCCACAGTCTATGGCAAATAGGAGGTCACGTATTCTTCTATGTCACGTTGATGACAGTTGGATCAATGGTATTCGCTAAGTTTTGGATTGATACAACAAATATGGGTTCAAAGGATGTCGCAAAACAGATTGAAAGGACAGGCATGCAGATTCCAGGATTTAGGAAGAATCCGTTGGTTCTAGAAAGGATTCTAGAGAGATACATACCTCCAGTCACTTACTTCTCAGGAGCGTTCGTGGGATTATTGGCTGCTGGTGCTGACTTGCTTGGAACGGTAGGAAATGCTACCGGAACAGGACTGTTGCTCGCAGTAGGTATCATATTGCGTACATATGAGCAAATACAGAAGGAACAAGCTATGGAGATGCATCCAATGCTCAGACAGTTCTTTGGCGCAGAATGATATACAAGCATCGCTTACTAAAGAATCTCATTTATTTTAGTAAATATTAGATATGATTTACTTGTGAAAATAGTGAAAATAGTATATTAAAAATTGGAAAAACATGTAGATATCATGGCGCAGTATGGCGTTTTTTACTCACAAGCAAACAGGCACCTTGATATACGGGGGGGAGTTGGGCGAGATGCTTGCGTCGTTAGGGACGGCGTTGGCGGCTGAGTCTCACGGGACGATGACTGCCGCCATCTACCCTGACGTGAGCCGAAGCGAATGCGGTCTTGAGAAACCACGCCCTCCCTAGGGAAAGTGTCAGCTCAAGGCCAGGTAGGTGATTAGTGTTCACGACACAATTTATTTTGTGTGCAAGAATAGAGCAAACTCTAGTGCAACGTGAACCTGTCAATTCATATTTAGGTCAGCAAAAATTAACATTAGCGACAAGTAGCCAAAGGATCTAGACAAGAGAGATGCGTATCTAGCATCAAGAAATCTGGTTGATCCTGCCAGAGGCGACCGCTATTGGAGTTCGATTAAGCCATGCGAGTAGAAAGAAATTAGATTCTTTGCATACTGCTCAGTAACACGTGGATAACCTGCCCTACACTGGGGGATAATCTTGGGAAACTGAGAATAATACCCCATAGACCACTACGCCTGGAACGGTGAGTGGTTGAAAGCTCAGGCGGTGTAGGATGGGTCTGCGGCGTATCAGGTCGTAGGGGGTGTAATGGACCTCCTAGCCATCGACGCGTACGGGTTGTGGGAGCAATAGCCCGGAGACGGATTCTGAGACACGAATCCGGACCCTACGGGGTGCAGCAGGCGCGAAAACTTCGCACTGCAGGAAACTGTGATGAGGGAACTCCAAGTGACTGCACAATGTGTAGCCTTTTCTTGAATTTTAATTGTTCTTGGAATAAGGGCTGGGAAAGACCGGT
>DAZU01000041.1 GCA_002507425.1 Euryarchaeota archaeon UBA53 | reverse complement strand
TCGACCAAACTGAAACTGTTAGGATCTACGGAAATTCCGGGTATATACGAATTAATAACTTCAATAGATTGTCTCATCCTTTTCTCATGAATTCCAAGAAAGACGCCTAATGTTATCGTGGAACTGTCTTGAGACCAAGCACACATCGTATGTGGTGTGCGGATATTCAACACACTTACTGCCGCACCATCGTACAACCAAGTATACTGTTCACTTGCTGGCCAAATACCCGAATTTGTGTTTTCAGTTGCTACTGGTGTTCCCCACTCATCGGCCCCCTGTGGAAGAGTTACAGGGTAAAAAGCAAACATGCTGAGCAAAAAAATCGATGCTAAAATGATAGAAACCCTACGCTTCTTATGCTCAGCCCATTCATTTCTTGCTGCTGGGCTCACCACTGATAGTAAGATAAAAATCGGCACTATTACAAATAATCCCCATGGAACTATCCACAGTAGAATAATCGCAATCAAGCAGGAGACAAATCCAGTTTTGTCGAATTTTGACGACCTTATTTTGTACATAGCGAAAATGGCGAGACCAAGCAAAACGGTGGCAACTAGCTCCGCAACTATCTCCCCGAGCACGAGATGGCGTAATCGTGAACTTCCATAAGTGCAACCCATCGAATCACACTCAATCGGCAAGTTGTAATGCTCGAGTCGCTACACCAACTATATGCAGACCTTGCTAACGCTCAGCGGAGTGTCTTGGCGACACAGGGTCAGAGATTACTCATCTTGGAAACCATGGGCACAAAAAAGTGGTCCAGGAATCCATAATGTGGACCTTAAAATCAATTCTGGGAAGATTTTAGGATTAATTGGCCCAAATGGTGCTGGTAAAACAACTCTATTGAGAGCCATTGCAGGATTATATGATTGTGATGGTTTCGATAAAAGTTGCTCTCAAAGGAGGACAAATATCGGTTACATGCCAGAGCAAGTAAGGTGGGAAGGCAGAATTAGTGTCAGAGATGCTCTAAGGTCAATTTCACTAATGCATAACAACAAAGTCGACCTGGAAAAGATAATTCACACTGTCGGACTTTCATCTAAATCTGATAACTTTCTAGATGCTTTATCTCAAGGTATGCGACAACGACTTTCCCTTGCTTCAGCACTAATTGGAAATCCAAGGATATTGATTATGGACGAGCCTTTAAACGGTCTTGATCCTCTTGCACAGAGAGCGTTTTGTAACCTTCTAAAGCAACTTGCAAACCAAGGTGTGGCCATCGTTATCTCTTCGCATCAAGTTACAGATTTGGAACCACTCGTTGACGAAATTGCGCTAATGCACCATGGACAATTACTAATCGAGGGCGATATCCCATCCGTCAGAAGAAAATTGGATATCAATGATGACTCTGGTATTGTTGAGATGATCTGCGCCGTCACTGGAATCGATCCCAAGGATGTGTCTTTAGAGGTTTCACCGGATAATATGATACCCCTTAGAAAATTTGGAGGGGAAGAAGAATGAGTTCCATCCTCTTAGGATTTGAGATAATGAAACAACGTATCTCGGCTGGAAGAATGTTAGTAATTTGGCCGTTGTTGGCTATGTTCATTTTATTCTCAACATGGGGTCTATCAGATCCTAAAGTAAGCTTACCCTCAGAGATAGTAATTGACTCTGCCTATGACGTAATGTATACTTCAACGGCAATCATTATTTTCGCCGCAACAATGGGTGCTGTGTTGATTTCTTTTGACGGCATAAGTAGAGACCGCTTATCAGGTGTTTTGGAAATTAAACTATCACAACCAATTCCGCGTGCAATGTATGCCAGATCTATGCTAATAGGACATTGGTTAGCAGTATTTATCCCCGTCACTTTTATGAATATTATTGGCTTATTTGTTATCTATCATCGAATGGGGGAATTGCCAAATGCTGAACAGATTTTCATCTATAATCTATCTACTGCGCTTCTATTATTATGGTGGACATCTCTCCAATTACTAGCATCCTCACTGGCAAGAGATATGGGCTCATCAATTGCTATTGGGCTAGGTGCTTGGATGATATTCACCTTGCTATGGTTGGTTTTGACAACAGTCATCGCCGCTTTTAGTGGTGTAGGAGTTGAAAATCTAAATTCTGAAGAGTATCTGAAGGTTGAAGCTATTGTAGATTTATTCTCACCTAATGGAGTATATCACCACCTCCTTGAACTCCCGTTAAACAATACAGAAAGGATTTCACCGCTTATTACAACCATTGCAGCAATCGCATGGAGTTTGGTGCCAATTCATTTTTTGATTCGCAGGATGGAACGCATTCATCCATGACAAAGAATAGAAACACACTAAGACTATTTGCCCTTAGGGCAGGTCATGAAGGGAAGGATTTCTGCTGCAATACTGGTAGTCATGATGGCAACTATGTCGATGACAAATGTTGCTACTGCCGAGGATTCCGGACGGCAAATGGATGACGTCGATTGCTCGGGTTATTCATTTGAAGATCTGTTTGAATATGATAATGCACTATTTATGTTTGAAATACTCGATGACTGGGCCACTTCAGACCTGTATGCTAATGCATGGGTCAACGAATCAAGATCATCAGTTGTCAGGGATAACTTGGATGAACTATTCGACGGATTCCCCGGAGGCAACAACGACTGGATTTCAACTGATGAGAGAGAGGCTGTTAGAGAAATTGGACCAAAATGTATTGCGGATATGTATACTCGAATTGGCATTCGAGAAGGAATTCCTCACAGAGGTGGGGTAAATTGGAACAATGCTACTTTCGTTGAGGAAGGAATAGGTCTTGATGAAATAAACTTGATTCCAGAAGGACACCCTGATGAAAGAGACTGTCAAGGTTATGATCCAGCAGGCCTACAATCCGATGACTGCAGAGAAGTTCCGGTTACGGCTACAAACAACCTAGAAATTTCGATGTTTACCAGAGATACTGAAACACACAATACGAGATTTAATCAGTTACCAAATTCAGGGCTAAGTAACTTTACAGTTTCGATGAACGCAACAAATGTTACTACCGCTACAATGATGTTCACATTCCCTTACATTGAAGGATTAAGAATGGCGAATTACACGATACAGGACAATGGTATTGAGAATTTAGATGCTGGCACGATTACAGAGATTTTCCTGCCTGATGGTAGTGTAAGAGTTTCCATGTCAATAAGTTATGATAATTCTGATTGGCCGATGATTAGGAATGTTTTCTTTGACATGACTACGAGTCCTCCTCAAACTAATGATTATCCGGTTTGGACGTCAAACCAACCTCCTGATGATACCATTATTCCAATATTGATGGATGGTAGCGAAGTTGTTGCTATAACTGGAGAAACAATGGCTGATTGGGGTAGTGATAACGACGCATGGGGATTAGACTGCCAATTTAATGAACAGGGCTGGAGTAGTAGAATGAATGCTGATGGTGAACTTTTGGTTACACCAGGAACTTCTGACTCAGGAACCGCTGTGTGTGGACTAATTGATCCATATGGCGCAACAAGCAATCAAACTCAAACTTGGAGATTTGGTCAACCTGCTACCTTCTCAGCTCCTGCTGGTGAATATACTGATTCTGCCTTAATCGAGTCAACACCAACTATGCTGGTTCAAAGTCTTACGCTATCTCTCTCCGCTACCCAAAATGGAGATGCTGGGATACCTGCTGACGTAAATTTAGGGTCCTCAAGTTCTAGTGACTCTGTCAGTTTAGCAGGGCTATCTCCGGGTGGATTTATGCTACAC
>DAZU01000039.1 GCA_002507425.1 Euryarchaeota archaeon UBA53 | reverse complement strand
GCACTAGAATTCGCTGGTGCAGCGGAGTTTGTTAACGACTTCGAGTTCGGGCTAGACACAAAAGTAGGTGATAGGGGTACCATGCTATCTGGAGGACAGAGAGCACGGGTATCACTTGCAAGAGCTCTTCTGAAAAAACCCAGTTTGTTAGTGTTAGACGAAGCCTCTAGTGCACTTGACGCTGAGACAGAGAGAAGAATTCAGGAAAACCTGCTTGCAAGCGGTGAGGGAAGAACCACCATTGCAGTCGCTCACAGATTGTCAACAATACGCAATGCAGAGGAGATTATCTCAATGGTCGATGGCAGCATTGTTGAGAGAGGAACTCATGAAGATCTCATAGAGAATAATGGCGTTTATGCAAGTCAATGGCAAATTCAAACTGGGGAAAGATAAATGCTCTCACTCAATCTTTTATTCGCTTGAGACGCTTTTCATCTAGGTCGGGTGCAAATTTTTTATCACCTTGGATAATAATTAAAGAAATGATAAGAAAAAGTGGAAACCCAACAATAATCGCCCAAACGGATAGAGATAAGTTGTAGATACTATTGTCCTCAAAGATTTCTGCAACCAGAATAATTGCAATCACTAATATGACGCGAATAATTGTAAACCAACTTCTAACAAACAACCATATCTCTCTTGCGTCATCTGACTGGTTTGGCACATCTAGATTCGGTGAAGGGGATTGTGCCATAACGTTCCTAGTTTAGGTGAAGCAATAAAACTAGTCAGGCAGTTCGAGTTCTGTCGTCAATCTGTTCGCCAACCCCTGCACTTCCACCTGTTTTTCTTATTTCTTTCCAGGCCTTATTTACACCTGCACCATACGCCCAGTGGGCAAGGAAAACAAATAGCGGTGCCAAGAAGACAGTAGCAAAACTACGGTGTGGGCTAGTGCCGATAGCAGCGCCTAACCATGATATTCCAATATACAAACCAGCTAGACCTAGAGGTATATGAAATGCGATTCTCGAAACGCTCCATTCACCAGATAGAGTGAACCAGTAATCACCATTAGCTCCTCCAGTAATTCCACCAAATACAACAGAAATAGCAGCAAATACCACTATCCATGGGAATAGTCCTATTGCAGTGTGTGACCACTCAGCAATTTCAGGCCAACGTTTGTTCGCAACCATTCTTGTGTAACCATAGTTTCTCATTTGTTTCATGTAGGGTTTGAATGGTCTGCGTCGTTTGTGAGGCATTACGTTTTCAGGATCGATGAACAATTTATGCCCTGCACGCTGTATTTTTGCATCAAGGACGACATCCTCTGCTCCAATACAACCGTCCTCAAAGAAACCAACCTCTCGAAGGTTTACCATTCTGTGAGCGCAATTGACACCTGGATTATGCGTTATTGGAACCAACTTTCCTTTTGGTTGTGCTCCGTATCGAGTTCCTGCGGTCATGAACTTGGTGCAGAAAGCAACATCAGCGCATTTTGCACCAAACGAGTCATCATCCGGTGCGAAATTAGGACCTCCAACGCCCCCTACCTCGGGATCTTCAAACCACCTTACCAATTTTTCAACCCAGTCAAGTGGCGGTATCGTATCATCATCTGTAAAGAGAACTAAGTCGTGGTCCATTTGTTCAAGTGCAAAATTACAGGCATTTGCTCTGTTGCGTGAGGGGTCATCAATCCACGTAGCACCATACTTTTCGCAAACTTTTTTTGTGTGATCTTTTGATTTCGAATCGGAAATAACAATTTCCACATCGGGATAGGTTTGTTGCGATAGTCTTTCAAGGACTACCGCTAGTTCATCTGCGTTGTTTATTGTTGGAATTAAAACAGCGACTTTGTAAGGTTCACCATCATCCTTGAGCAGGGGCTTGACATCTGCCATGTCAATTCCAAGTAACTCACATTCATGAAACCATCTCATACAATTTCGATTAGGTATTTTTATGAACAGTCCCGCGTTTTATGTTGCTATTAGTTAGAAGGTTCATAAGCCTCCCAATTTGAAAGGGGAATGTAGGGATGCGCTTATGTTGAACATTACAGCCCGTCAAGAACTCATGCGAACAATTGTAGAAACTCTTGGAGTCGTTGTTGAAGAGGCAAGGTTAGATTTCGGAGAAGATGGATTATCGGTAAGGGTTGTTGACCCATCGCACGTAGCAATGATCAAGATGGATGTTGATAGTGCGGCATTTGATACTTGGGATGTCGATGAAACAAAACTTGGTTTAGAAATGCGTAAGTTGAAAGAGATTCTGACACAAGGACAAGGAACAGATGCAGTTGATCTGTCGCACGATGAGGCAACTGGGCAAGTTAGTATTAAAATTGGTAGAATAGATCTCAATATGAGACCATTAGACAATACTACCCTTAACCCACCAAATGTTCCTGAGTTGGATTTGCCTTGTGGGGTTACAATTTCTGGAGCGGAGTTGGCACAAGCAATACGCGCATCAAAATTGGTAGGCGACCTAGTGAATATGTCGCTGACAGAATCACAATTTTCAGTGAATGTAAAAGGTCCTAATAGCGAAGTTAATGCAGATTTCTCTAAAGACGAATTACTCGCGATAGATTGCTCCACACCTGTGAGGTCACAATACTCTCTCACTTATCTAATACCATTGGCGAAGATATTCCAAGGAATAGAAAATGTAAATTTAAGATTTGGAGAAAATTTCCCCTTAAAGGTAACCTTTGATTTTGCAGAGGGTGCTGGCCACGTTGAATACTTCCTCGCGCCTAGAGTTGAAGGAGAAATTTGACTAGTTTCTCACAAAATAGAGGCAGTGGTTGTCTTCGAGCCCGTGTAAACCAATCTGTTCTTCGATAGAAAAGCCTGCTGATTCCAACTGGTTTCTCACTTCGGTAAATACTTCTCTATCGCTGTTATTCGTGAATCTTTCCGATGCGGCTTTCAAAGATAATAATGCCTTACCACCGGGTTTTAAAAATCTGTTAGCCGTATCCACAAATATTTCACATTGGCCTGATTGACTTACATCCTGTAAAATCCAATCTACCTTGCTAGGCATCATCATCGCCCAACTATTTGCCTTTCTAGCATCTCCAAGTACAGGAATTAATCCTGGTCTATTTTTTGCTAAGTGGATTAAATCTCTGAGGCATCTTGTGGATATATCAACAGCGATAATCCTACCCTTATGATGATTGTCTTTACCGCAAACTTGGTCGTATATGTGAGAGATTGAGGTTCCGTGTCCTGCTCCTAAGTATAAGCAGGTATCACCTTCGCTTGGAAGTAGTTCATATTGACTTTTTTTTGCTCTTGATAGGCCTGCTCCTAATTTTGACCTCGTGGGGTCCCATCTTCTATACTCAACACCTCTAAATTTTCTGAGTGATTCTCCATAAACAGATTCTTTTGGGACAGAGTTTAGACTCCATATGGCCTTTCCATCGAGCATAACAGCCCAAGAAAGACGCCTCTTCTTTCCCAGATAATCACCTCTTATTGGGCACAGAATTTTCACTTCTGATAATAGCTACTTTTTTTGCTACTTGGTCTACTTCTTTTTCGGACCAAGCCTTGCCACCGTATGCATCACACCTTGCTGCAATAGTCGCTTTTGCTGCAACCATTCTAGCAATTTTCCCTCTCATCCATTTCGGGGATCGGGAAATCCATGGATGCATGAATATGTGCCCGTGTTTTGGTGAAGGAGAACCAGTCTTCAGATGGTTAAAAAATGCCTTTTCTGCTCCCAAAATCTGCATAGTTCCAGCTGGCAGCCTCGCTAATCTTTGCAACCCATGTGCTTCAACTGATAATCTGGCAGCAAGTATCGGTCCAAGTAGAGCAGATAATGAAGGCAGGTGCGATGATGATAATTCTCTGATCACATTATCCATATTGTCTGTTCTTTTCCCTAATTCATCTACACTTGTAGCCCATTCTTTTAGACTCTCCCATTCTTTTTCAATCGGGCCTTGTGCAGGTATATTTACCTCTAATTTTTCAGCGAGCAAAGAAATTGATTCAGAATTAGAAACTTTCAATGCTAAACCTGACCTATCTCTTTCAAATCTAGCCTCAGGAAGAAATAATCCGACCCATTCAACTAACCTACTTTCCATAGTCAAAAGAGATGCTCGCATCTCATCTGAGGCATTAATAAGGTGCTCTAATCTTCTATCGGGATTACCTGCTGCGGCCTCTACCCCCCGTTTAGATAAGAGCAATGCAGCTTTGTCAAGATATGCTATTGATTTTTCACTAGGCTTAGGCCAATCTGCCATTGGTAAATCGGGAGACATATCAACTCTTACTTTGGAATCAGGAAATCTTTCCAGTAATCTTTCTGCCTCAGGAGTAGTTGCATTATTCGCAATCATATCAATCCTAGAGCACAGAGCATCGACATCCTTCCATCCATCCCAAATTTCAATGTCTATTATATTCCCATTTGTATCTGCAACAGCCGCTGCTCTCCAGTCATACCATAGCCACATATGACACTCCAAAAGTATCCACTTGATGAAACAATTGCAAGGGGATTATTACAAAACGCTATATAAACAAACGTTAACCTGTTCGTATGTTCTGCCCAACTTGTGGTACTATGGCATTCCCTAATTCATCTGGTATCATAGATTGCCCCGATTACAAATGTGGATACAAAGGTCCAGTCGGAAAGATGAAGGTTCAAGGAAAAGAAATTGATTTATCTACGGTGCAATCTTCAAGCAAAGCAAAAACCCGTGAATACGAGGTGATTAAAGATTCTGACGAGATGAAAGGGGTCTTAACAAAGGGCGACTACATGTGTCCAAAATGTGACGCAATTGAGGTCTTTTCATATCTAGAACAGACTCGCTCATCAGATGAACCAGAAACTAGAATGCTCACATGCAAAGAATGCGGAAACGGTTGGAGAGAATACTGAGTGGTGGACAATGAGATATCAGGCTATTGTAATAACTCTGATTTTGTTGGTTCCAGGTTGTCTCTCGGCGGAAGATGATAGTCCAATATTTAATGGTAAAGACCTCAATGAAATGAACGTCTATAAATTTACATTAGAGGACCAAAATCAATCTTCATATTCCCTCATTGATGATGAGGGAAAAGTGGTAGTTCTAGCATTCGTGTATACTAGGTGCGATGATGTCTGCCTATTGATAGCAAATAATTTGAAGAACGTTAAATCTCAATTAACCGAGGATGAATTGTCTCGGGTTAACTTTGTATCGGTAACAATTGATTGGCGTCATGATTCTCCTGATGTCTTGAAGAATTGGTCCAACAATCAAGGTCTAGATTGGCCTCACCTAACTGGTTGGGGTGACCAAATAAGCGATACATACACCGAATACGATATTGTCCCGTATGACGATGAAACATATCAAGATATACACTTGCAGCCTGTTTACATATTGGACACTAGTCTAGCTGGAAGAGTTGTTTGGAGTGAGTATGATTGGCCGATTGACTTATTCCTTCAGGATTTGCGAACTGTGATTGATTTAGGGTGATATAATTGGATGCCAGCGTAATTGTTTGTAGTGGTTGCTGCTGTGGCAACTTAGGAAAAGGTTACGACGAAGTCCCAGTTTATGACTTAAAGAGTGCGTGGGAAAAAAATGCTCCAACTAATGTGGAGTTGACCATCTCAGGTTGCTTGGGTGTGTGTGGTATGCGCAATGTAGTTGTGCTGCAAACAGAGATAGGAGAAACTTGGTTAGGTGGTTTATCGACACGAGAAGAATACGACTTAATTGTAGAATGGGCGCATAAATTTTCAAGTGGACAAGTAGAGACTACTTTCCCTGAAGAGTTGGAGTCGTTGATATTTGAAAGCCTTCGGCCTGTAAATATCATAAAGCCAAGGTTACATGCCCCGACACAAATCTCACAGGGCGTGGCTAATTGATGCTACGCGTAATTTTTATTCTCGCCATTTTACTGAGTTCCGGATGTATTGCTCCCGGCGACAATGATATATCTGAAAATGATATTCTCTTTCACGGTAGAGATTTAGAGGGAAGCGACATCTATCGTTTCACGTTAGAAGATGCTCAAGGACCTCTTTGGGATTTGGACGACCAAGAGGGCAAAGTGGTCATTTTAGCATTCATTTTCACAAGATGCTACGAAACCTGTCCTGTTACTAGTCAAAACATAAAGATGGTTGAAGATAGACTGACTGAAGACGAGTTAAACAACACAAGCATAGTGTCTGTAACTGTCGACTGGAGACATGATTCTCCATCTGAACTTAGAAACTGGACTGAAGAGAGAGGATACTCATGGCCCCATTTGACAGGAAGTAAAGACGCACTTGAAACCGTTTATCAGGCGTATGGAGTTTACCCAGTTGAGCAAGAAGATGATTCTGAAGAGGGTTACACAGTTGCCCATCCATCTCCAACTTACATAATCGATGCCAATCTAAAAGCAAGGGTGGTGTGGAGTGATTATGATTTTCCAATCGATCTTTTCGTAGAAGACGTTAGGACTGTGCTTGAAAATTTCTAGTCATTTTTGGCAGGACTTACACCAAAATGTGGAACGGTTACTCTGGACTAATCTTTCAATTGTGCCTCCGCACTCGCACTCATTTCCTTCTTTGTCATATACTTTGAATTGGTGTATGAAATATCCAAGCGCTCCATCTGCGCCTGCAAAATCACGTAACGATGACCCACCTACTCGGATTGCTTCAGCGAGAATATTTTTTATTTCATCAACCAATTTCTTGCATTCCTTCTTTTTTATTGTGCATGCCTTTCTCTTTGGTGATATTTTACTTCTATAAAGTGCTTCACACGCGTATATGTTTCCTACACCGACAACCACTTTCTGATCTAGTAGACAAATTTTAATCGGACTTTTCCGATTTCTCAGTTTTGAAAACAAATCTTCATGAGTCCAATTACCCAGTGGTTCTGGTCCTAAATGATCTAACAGTTTATGAGAGTCTCCATTGAAAATATCCAATACTCCAAATCTTCGGGGATCATTGTAGACCGACATTGTACCGTCGTCCAGGTATATTACTACGTGGTCATGTTTTCCATCAGATTCTGTTGCATCAAGGGTCCATTTCCCACTCATACCTAGGTGTGATAACAATATGTCACTATTATCAAGGTCTATCAAAAGATATTTTGCACGCCTTCTAACATTTCTTATGACTCTTCCACTGATTCGTTTTTCTAGGCCTTTTGGAAAGGGAAATCTCAAACCATCTCTTTTCAATTCTACTCCGTCTATACGTTTACCAATCCATGAGCTTGCGAGGCCAGTGCGAACAGTTTCGACCTCAGGTAACTCAGGCATGTTGTTGGGTTAAAGTCCAATTCAATAGTATTGATGTATCAATTGCTGATTATTCTATAACCGGTCCAAATAGCCAAGAAAATCATCAATATACCAGTCATTATGTTTAATGGTCGTTGATTATCTTTTATCTTTGTTAAAATTATTGAATTTGATAGCGTTAGGGCCACTAAAGCATACCATATCGTGTCTATTGTCATACCCATTACAGCGATAATCCATTTAGTGTCAGTTGATAGGTCTGGGTGTAGGACATTAGAGAGTACAGCTAGCATAAAAACTGCGATTTTAGGATTTAAAAAAGCAATAAAGAACCCCTCCAAAAACCCTTCTCGTTTTCCAGAAGAGTATTCTAACTCAACTTCCGGATGTCGAATCATCTCAAAGCCCAAATAAAGTAAAAATAAGGCTCCTAGTGCTTGCATTAACGAAAATATTTCTGGATTTTGCTCCATGACAATTACTAAACCAAATACTACGGTTAATGCATAGAACCCAAATCCAATACCGTGGCCAATTGCACAAGCCAGCCCTCTCACTCGTCCTCCAATTACCGTGTTTCGAAGGATAACAGCAAGGGATGGCCCGGGTGAGGTGGCGCCGAGAACAAACATCACTGCTGCTGCCGAAATCGCTGTTATGTCCACGTGTTGGCGAAGGGGTTTGAGTGATTGTCTTTTCCTCTATTCAAGAAAGATATTTGATTGATTTTGATCCAAGTGCTTCAGCGCTTCTTTTTGACGCTTTATTGAACTGCTCTTGCATCTCAGCATTATCCAGAACCTTGACAAATGCATTTACCAAAGATTCGGCAGCGCTGGACTTAAACTTCACATTGTCTGAGGGCATGTTATTACATTCAGTTTAATACCCCTTTTTACCTTTGTATTAATGCATCAAATGTTATTATGCGTGATTAATAACAGATTCAGAATTATGTATTCCTGATGACATACTTTTTTCTTCCACAAAACGTAATTTCTTTTTTACAATCCGGAAATTTACTGGCGGATTTACTATTGAATTGATACCTGCCATAGCTAATCTTCTGCGAGCCTTTTCCTTTGCTGCGATGGCTTTTTTTTCTCTTTTTCTAAGTTCTGCTAAACCAAAATGTTCGGCGATATCAGATTCTCTTCGTTTTGTATTGATCCACCAATACTCACTTTTGAGAGTCTTTTGCCACTTAATATCTCCACTTGATAACTCAAATGCTGTGAGGCATGGCCTAACTGAATTAAATGCGCATGAATCCATTCCTATCCATGACGGTCTTCCGTCCATAATTCTAAAACTTGAATTCGCCAATAATCCCGGCTTGCCAAATTTCTTTGTAGGTGTGTGACCGAATAGCACAGTCCTATTGTTATCCAATGGTTCTTTGTGTTTGTAGAATGCACTTCTAATCCACAAAAGAGTTTTCTCATCCTGTTTTTCCATATCTAATCTAGGGTGATATCCGGCATGGACCAGTCGCCATTTGTCTAGAACAATGTGGCTTGGTAGGTCTGCCATCCATGCGCAGTCTTGTGCGAATGCTAATTTTGCCAAATGGAGATCACCTTTTGCTGCAACTATGTATGAGCCCCATGTAGAGGCTCCTCCTTTGGCCATCCACGTAGAATCTAGTTCTACTTTGGTCCCACTTAGTGATTGCACGGCCATTTCCTCGTGATTTCCCTTTATGGCAATTATTTGTGGGTTATTTCTGACAAATTCCACGACGCCAGAAGAATTTGGGCCTTTGTCAATCAAGTCTCCTAGGATAATTATTCTGTCTTCTAGATCTAGATTTAACCTATGAACAAGTGCTCTAAGTGTTCCGAGATGGCCGTGAACATCTCCAATAACCCACACTCTGTTACCGTTATTTAGCCTCAATTGTAGATTACATTCCAGTTCTGTGTCCCTGAAAGCAGGGACACGACGCACGTCATGTATATTCGGCATTCCACCCACCTCGGAGATCCCTCTCTTCGAAGAATCGGCTGATAAGAAGGTATATTGTCTTCGGTAAGATATTTTCATAAAGAGGCTGTTTTTTACTTTTTTTTTGAATTATCAACATATTGTGAACGGTGAATCCATAAACAGTGTTCATCACGATTGACACATGTCCCGAGAATTAATTCGTGTTGAAGGCGTTGACAGAGCCTTTGGCCCAGTTACTGTTCTCGAAGATATTAACATCACAATAAATGAAGGCGACCGTGTCGGAATTGTTGGGCACAATGGCGCAGGAAAAACTACTCTGCTAAACACTATCTCTGAACGAAAGCAAGATGTTGGGGAAATAGACTATGCGTCTGGCATCCGTATTGCATATCTTACTCAGATAAGAGATATTGATGAGGATTCTACAATAGAGCAGGAACTTTCTCGAAAAGGTCGACAATTTCAGGAATTAGAGGAAGAAATAGCATCGATTGAAGCGCAGATGGTAGACCCAGCATTTTATGACGGAGATTGGCAACCAGTCATGGACAGATATTCTGAATTGCAATCAATGTTGGGCGCTTCTGGTGGAGGCAATGTTGCAAACATTGCCAAAGCAATACTTGAGAGATTGGGGCTAGATCAACATCCAATGGAGATGAAAGTGAGTTCATTGTCCGGTGGAGAAAGAGCGAAGCTAGCTTTAGCAAGGCAACTTGTGGGTCTTGCAGGTGTTGACGTCATATTCCTAGATGAACCGACTAATCACTTGGATATTCAAACAACTGAATGGCTTGAGGAATTCATCAATGATTTTATTGGAGCGCAGCTCATAGTTTCTCACGACAGATATTTCCTAGACCAAGTCTGCACTAGAATTGTTGAGATAGATAATCTGCGGAACTGGAATTATAATGGTAATTATTCACAATTCTTGAAACAAAAAAGAAACTTCCTAGCGGCCCTGGATGACAAAATAAAGAATGTTGAAAAGAAAATTTCACACACTCAATCGGCTTTAAGATCAATGAAATCAGCGAATAAATACGACAAGTCTATTTCTGCTAAACATAAGATGATTGAGAGAATGCAACAGGAATTAAAGGCCTTGAAAGCTAGAAAACCCAAGCAAAGAAAAGGATTGAGATTTAATTTAGAGGCAGCTGACAAGTCAAGTAATGACATTATAGAGTTCCTCGGGGCCTCGAAAAGGTTTGATGGTCTAACAAGACCAATACTAGATTCGCAGGATATGGAAATATCAAAAGGCGATAGAATTGGGATTGTTGGTGGTAATGGTCAGGGTAAAACCACACTGCTGAAACTCATCACAGGAGATGAGGGTTTAGACTCTGGAACTAGAAATCTAGCACCTGGCGCAATTATTGGATATTATCATCAAGACCATAGGACACTTGATTTTAAGTTAAATCCGGTAAAACAGGTCGAAGTTTTACGCCCCGATATGCAATATGGAGACATCCGTGCTGCATTAGGGAGGTTCCAATTTTCAAAAGATCAGGTCGCTACGCCTTTGGGCAAACTTTCTGGAGGCGAGAGGGCAAGAATAGCTCTGCTCAAATTGCTTTTGGAAGAGAACAACCTATTGCTATTGGACGAGCCTACAAACCACCTAGACATGGATGCAAAGGAGACTCTAGAAGATGCCTTAATCGAATATGATGGGGCAATTGTTACTGTTAGTCACGACAGGTGGTTCTTGGACCAAGTAGTAAATCAAATCTGGGAGTTACAAGATGGTGTTGTAACAAAGTATTACGGTAATTACACAGATTATATTAGGAAGAAGAAGGGACTTCCTCCTCTGGTGGATGGAGAAGAACCGGTCCTGTAATTAACGCTCTAGAAAGATAGGGAGGAATATCGTCGGCAACGATTCCTGGACCTATTTCCTTACCTGCAAAATCTCCTGCAACTCTCATCAAATGAACCGCCAGTCTCGATGCTGCCCACGGAGAGAGACCTAGACCCAATAAGCCTCCAATACAGCCTGCAAGTAAATCACCAGTCCCTCCCATTGCCATGCGCGGATTACCGCCTTTACCTATTCCTCCGCGCCCTGCCGAACCAATGATTAAATCCTCTGGACCAGTTCTGATTACGACTCTTTTCTCCCCGGAATTTTCGATTAATTTAGGGACTGCGCCGATGTCTCCTACCCAATTCTGTAATTCTTTTTGATGTGGAGTTACAACTCCAATCAATTCAGGTGGCCAGCCATCTAGTGCTTTTATCGCATCAGCATCAATCACCTTTGGGATATTTGGGGTTGATTTGATTAGCATTTTTACAGCGCCAATTGTGGCAATATCGTCTCCTATCCCCGGACCGATTACTATTGATTGGACACCTCTGCCGGCGAAGCATCTCTTTACCAAACTGGTTACATCGGTGATGATGTCTTCATCATCAATTTTTTCGTAGATTAATCCACTCGGCCATTTGGCTTTCTGTGCAGCATTGATAGGCATTGCAACATGAACTAGATCAACACCCATTCTAGCAGCGGCCATGCCTGCAAGTAGGGGCGCTCCATGGTAGGGACCTCCTCCAACAATCATGACTCGTCCTCGGTCTCCTTTGACCTGATTAGTCGTTGGATGAGGGTATCTCAGTAAATCACCCGGTCCTGGGTCCAGAGCTTCCTCAGGCCAACCAACAGGGGCGACAAATAGGTCTCCAACCTCCGGGAGTAACCTTCCCTGGGAATCGATCATGTTCGATTTTGGAGCCTCGAAGGTGACCGTTCTGAATGCGTTAAAAGAAACGCCAGAACCACAACCAGTTGGCATATCGCAGGCTAATACTTGGGGTCTCCCCGGTATTGATTCCATGAGGCGAAGAATATCTCCTCTTGGCTTTCCATAAGACCCAGCACCTAACAAGCAGTCAACGATTGTTGAGGGTGTTTTTGTTGGCAAATTATCGATAGTGTAAATCTCACGTTCGTAATCGTCTCTTGCTCTTTGTGCAACTGTTGTTTTTTGGGTTTGATGTGTTGAAATAACGTAGCATTCCTCTAGCATTCCGGCTAGGCGAAATCCATCTCCTCCATTGTTTCCCGGTCCACACAGAATCCAGATTGGCCTTGGAGCGCCATCCAAAGCATTCGCAAGATGTTCAGCAGCGGTCATCATTAGTTCATCCATGTCTGCCCCTAATGCTTTTGCATTAGCATCAAGGATCGCCGACTCATGAGGAGCCATAATCCATCGTGGCCGCATAACAACATCCCAGTCTTCTAGGCCTTTCATACAAACGGTATCATGATGAAGCAATGTATGCTCCGTAGGAGCATGGCCGAGGAGGACCCGGTGTTTGAAACAACTACCGGGCCAGTTCGTGTAATAACTGCTGCGAGCCTATTTGATGGCCATGACGCAGCAATAAATGTCATGAGACGATTGATACAATCTAGTGGTGCTGAAGTAATTCATTTGGGTCACGATAGATCTGCAAAAGATGTAGTCGATTGTGCTGTTCAAGAAGATGCACATGCTGTTGCGCTAACCTCCTATCAAGGCGGCCACATGGAGTATTTCACTTACATACGTCAGTTGCTAGATGATGCTGGTTGTGCCCACGTCCGAATATTTGGAGGTGGTGGGGGAACTATCACTCCGCCCGAGATTAGAGACTTACACAATAGCGGTATATCGAGGATATATTCGCCTGATGATGGCAGAAAGATGGGTCTGATGGGGATGATTCATGACTTAATGGGAACAGCAAGTAAAGTAGATTTAATCTCAAGCGAGAGACTCTCGACCCTCAATTCTCCAATATCACCAGCCAATATGGCAGAAGTTGGACTTCTACTCACTCTTTCAGAGTCGGCAAGTGCTGAAGATTTTAGTGCTATCATACAGAAGGTCCGCTCCAGTGAAAAAGAAGTTCCAGTAATCGGTTTTACAGGAACAGGAGGGGCTGGTAAAAGCAGTTTGCTCGATGAATTAATGTTGAGAATACTTAGAGATAATCCGGATAAAAAAATCTGTTTGCTGTGTGTAGATCCAACTCGTAAAAGGACAGGTGGAGCTTTACTTGGAGATAGAATTAGAATGAATTCATTATCCAACAACAACCTATACATGCGGTCTTTAGCAAGTCGTGGGAGCGGTTCTGAAATAAGCGCAAATCTGGATAGAGCAATTGAAGCAGCGAAAGCGGTGGGCTTTGATTTGATATTTTGTGAAACCAGTGGTATAGGTCAGGGCAGTGATGCGATAACAACTGTTTCCGATCACTCACTTTATGTGATGACGGCAGAGTTTGGTGCACATACGCAACTCGAAAAAATAGAGATGCTAGATGTTGCAAATATTGTAGTTCTAAACAAGTATGAGAAAAGAGGTAGTGAAGATGCTCTGCGTGCAATCCGCAAGCAAGTTAGACGCAACAGGAACATGTTTGATATCGATGATTCACAATTGCCAGTCGTAGCAACAATTGCCAGTCAATTCGCAGATCCCGGAGTTGATGTGTTGTGGGAGAAACTTGCTTTGATGGTAGGATTTGAAGCTAGTAAACCAATAGGCGTTATCGGTGAGCGAAAAGGAGTGATTCCTCCCGAAAGGGTGCACTATCTCTCAGAGATAGCATCAGTGGTTCGTGAATATCATGAGCATAACAAAGCCGTATCACAAAAGCTCCGACTTATGCAGCACTTAGAGACTGCTAGCAAAGAAGTGCCCTCAATCAAAGGGGAGATAGATGAACATCTTGCAGAACTGCGCGAAGAAGTTTTCGAAGCCAAGCAAGTTGTTGAAGAATTTAGGTCATTAGCGGAAGAATATGCTAGTGGAGAATACACATACCACGTTAGAGGGAAGCCGTTCAAGGTTTCAACAGTCACAGAATCCCTCTCTCACCAAATGATACCAAGAGTTGCTTTACCAAAGTATAGCGACGATGGTGATATGTTTAGTTGGTTGACAAGAGAAAACGCACCAGGCTATTTCCCTTTCACTTCAGGAGTATTCCCGTTCAAGCGAACAGATGAATTGAGTGCGAGAATGTTTGCAGGAGAAGGAGAAGGAGAGCGAACTAATCGCAGATTCCATCTGCTATCTCAAGGCCAAGATTATGTTCGGCTATCCACTGCTTTCGATAGCGTAACATTGTATGGTCGTGATCCAGATCGCAGGCCAGATATCTGGGGGAAGGTAGGTAATTCTGGCGTTTCAATCGCCAGTATTGATGATGCTAAGCGCTTGTATTCCGGATTTGATTTGTGCGATGCTAACACATCTGTATCAATGACGATTAATGGACCAGCTCCTATCATTCTAGCATTCTACCTGAATGCAGCAATCGACCAGCAGGTTGAGAAGCATTTAGCGTTGAAAGCCAATGCAAGTGGCTATCGTGGCGATTTGCCAGAGTGTCATGACGGGTTCGGCTTAGCTACGGTTGGGAAGCGTGGAGACGAAATGGTTGATGCAGCTACATATGCTGAAATCAAAGCTAAGACACTTCAGACAGTTCGTGGAACAGTCCAAGCAGATATCCTAAAGGAAGACCAAGCACAAAACACCTGTATCTTCTCCACACCATTTGCGCTAAAGATGATGGGAGACGTTCAGCAGTATTACATCGACAACGGAGTGCGAAATCATTACTCTGTCTCGATATCTGGTTATCACATAGCCGAGGCAGGTGCGAATCCAATTACTCAATTGGCTCTCACCTTAGCAAACGGATTCACTTACGTTGAATATTATCGCAGTAGAGGCATGGACGTGGCACAGTTTGCACCCAACCTGTCATTCTTCTTCTCAAATGGATTAGATCCAGAATATACCGTAATTGGAAGGGTCGCTCGCAGAATATGGGCGGTAGCAATGCGTGACTTGTATGGTGCAGATGAGCGCAGTCAGAAATTGAAGTATCACATTCAAACAAGCGGTCGCAGTTTGCACGCACAAGAAATTGATTTCAACGATATACGTACAACTTTGCAGGCACTATTGGCTATTCAAGACAATGCAAACTCACTGCATACTAATGCATACGATGAAGCTATTACCACCCCAACAGAAGAATCAGTTCGCAGGGCATTAGCAATTCAGTTGATTGTGAATAAGGAAAGCGGCTGGACTAAGACTGAGAATCCAATGCAAGGGTCATTCATCGTTGAAGAACTGACCGATTTAGTTGAAGAAGCGGTTCTACAAGAATTCGAAGCCTTATCCCGTAGAGGTGGAGTATTGGGCGCAATGGAAACAATGTATCAGCGTGGTAAAATCCAAGATGAAAGCATGTATTATGAGCATCTAAAGCATGATGGAACTCTACCGATAGTTGGAGTAAACACATTCCTTAATCCAAATGCTCAGGACTTCGACGAGAATGCAGCGGACGAGTTCGATATGGAATTAGCAAGGGCAACACCAGACGAAAAGCAAGCCTGTCTGGAGCGAACACAAGCAATCGAGCGCAACGAGGAGGCACTAGGTAGACTACAACAGGTTGCGAGAGAAGGCGGCAACGTATTTGAGGAATTGATGGAAACGACAAAAGTCGCCTCCCTAGGCCAGATTACAGATGCACTATTTGCAGTCGGTGGCCAATATCGTCGAAATATGTGATTGATTTATTTTCTATCTTTACTTGTTATTTATTACAACTTGGAAGCCTAATAAGATGGATGCAACAACTGCTTTACTCCAGTTGTTGATGTTGATTGGAATTGCTTTGATTACTACTGGAGCAAATACCTTGACTGCATTTGCTTACAGTGGCCTGTTTGGAAGAAAGAGCAACATCTCTTTGATCACAGGCACGGGAATCATATTATTGTTCACATAACATTTGGTTCCAATGAAAAACCTACTAAAATGAATAATACCTTGCGACCTTCGTAGTTTCATGTCAGATGTAGGAGGGCCGCTGGATTATTACTGGCGGACCATCTCTAATGCAGAATATTCCTCATCGTTCATAGGTTACTGGCACATTTTGGCTGTATTCAGCGTTATATCTGCATTGTTTCTTGTATTCCTATCAGTTTTAATTTACAGAGCAGATCCATCTAAAGGGAAAAATCGATTCATGGCATTTATGCTATTGACTGAGGCTATTCGATGTGCAACGTCTATGCTTTATTGGCTCTATTCTTGGCCAGAAAGTTACCTATCTGTTCTTTCTAATTTCCGTGTGGTTTACTACATAATGACCTTGCAGCTTTTTTTCCTATACATATTTGCTCCTGCATTTTATTCCAGCAAACCCTGGGCCAAGCGAATATCAGAATTGTTTAGTGACGCTAGATTGTATATTCTTCCCCTTGTGTGCACAATAGTAATTCTATCTATGTCCGCTGCATTAGGAGGAAAGCATGTCGCAATTGGAGATATAGGATGGACCTCATGCCCCTCCATAGGTGATGGGACGGGTTCTACCTCTTCGGGAGATTCTATGCCCTTCGATGTAACGTGTCCAGAATCCTGGAGTTCAACCTATCCAATGACATTATCTTCACCTACTCTAGGCCCCCTCACTAGAATACTACTATTCTTACCTACATTGGGAGCAATTTTTGCCGCTTTATCAATAAATAGAATATATTCCAACAACCAGTCAATAGAACATAACAAATCGGTTGAGATTAAGGCGGTAAAACTTGGTTTTGTTGGTAAAGCATTCTTACAAATTGCGACTATACTTTTGCTCTTCACACTAATCGGTATTCTTGGCGAATCCCCAACCCTTGATACCCATCCATTCAATCCAGATGAGCAAGTACCAAAACTGTTGATTGCAGTAGGGCCACTTCTTCCCACAACGGTAGTTTTGGCTGCTCTGTTTGAAGGATTGGTATTTACATATGCAATGGTTAAAAATGAAGTCTTCGGAATTGATGAAAAGCTACGAAAAGGTTTCACAACGACTGTTTTTACCGGAGTATTTGCTTTGTTATTCCTAATGGCGACTGAGGCTATGGAAGTTGTATTTGACAAAGGGTGGCTAGGAGGTATTCTGATAGGTCTACCTTTCATTTTGTTCCGAAAACCGATTCTTGTTTATTTGTCTAAAGTATCTACAATTATTATGCCAGAATCCTTCACATCAGATGAGATAACGTACATGGAACTGTATAAAGCGGCAATAAGTGATGGTCTCATAACAGATAAGGAAAAATCAATGCTAAAGATACAAGCGAATTCTTATGGATTTACAGACTCAAGAGTTGAGTTCCTTGAAGCACATTGCACAAAACAATCATCAGAGGAAGAATGACATC
>DAZU01000059.1 GCA_002507425.1 Euryarchaeota archaeon UBA53 | reverse complement strand
ATGAGATTTTATGTCTCTATTCTGCAAAATCGCATCAATATCATGCCCTTCAAATGTTTCTTCTATACTCTTCAAAGAGGTTGTAACGATATTCATGGCCTCTTCATCATCGTATTCTTCCTCTTCTTCTACTGCCATTCTACGGTCGTATGCATCTTCTACTTCTCTTTCGGCTTTGGCTATATTTTCATCCCAATGCTCTTCAAGATCATCTACGTCATAGCCGAATTCTTTGACGGCTTCTTCGAATCCTTCATACCCAGCAGCGTGTATTGTTTCAGGATCTTCTTCTTCCTCAGGAACAGCGATTGTTTCTTGCTGAACCACCCTTCTTTCTCTCTTTTCAAAGTATTTTGAAATGTCTTGGAAGGAGCCACAATATGGACAGTGTGAGAGTAGATCTGGTATAGATTCCATACATTCCTCACACTCGTGGAATTGGCTTCTTGCTTTCTTTAGGTTAAAGCCACAGGCTTCACAACGATTTTCACCACCCTCTAATTGACTATCACAGGCAGGACAGTAGTCGAAGATATCTCTCTCAACTTCTTCTTCGACCTCTCTGGTTAGGATTATGGCTGCAACTAAAATTGCAATCAAAATCAAACATATAACAGCGATTAGCCCTGCTGTTTTGTAGTTCATATCTCCTGCTTCATCTGCCACTTTGCTTGCTGACTCTTGAGTGTCATAATTCCTAGAAAACGTGTCTCCCACTGAAGAGTCACTAATCACCAAGTTAACACTAGTGAAAGGAGCGGATGCAGTAAATTCACAGTAGAGAGTTTCCCTATCTCCATTGTTTAGAATCTCTATCATACCTATGCTGTAAGACTCGCCACGTTCATTTTCACAAGAATAATCAACGCTTCCGGTTTCTTGAGAACTCACGTTGATTGATAGGTTGTAATCTTTACCGGCCTGTAGTGGGAATGTGGCTGGGTTGCCGTTTGAATCTGATAGAGAAATGGTGCTCTGTAACCAACTCAACCTCAACTGCGCTGTCACTTCAACGCTACCATTTGCAACTGAATTAAGCGGGTTACTATCATATGAAGTAGAAGATGGAACCCACTGTGCATCAAAATAGGCGATATGTGAGCCACTTTCTGTGGGAAGGGTAGCAGTCCAAAAGTAGGTTTCTGAAGGCAGTATATTGATGAGTTGTTGAGACGATTCACTTACTGTTTCTCCTTCCCAAGTGTAGACAAGCTTTCCCTGTGCTTCAACCTCTCCAGAATTAGTAATCGCTACTGTCCAACCTACATTACTTCCACTTGTAACAGAATTTACTGATGGCACTGCGAACGGATCTACTGAAATATCAGGAATATCATATTTGTCAAAATACGCACTTGACCGATCGTTTTCAAGCGATTCTTGTATGAAGTCTCCAGTCGAATAGGGGTCGATTGCTGCTGTAACCTCATGGCTTCCTGCTGAGAGTGCTGAGATATAGCTGAACACCAAATCGAAGGACCATGGTTGCTGTGCGTTTTCCCCACCACTAATATTCACATAGAACGTTGGTAGAGGAACATTGTTTCCAACATCATCAATTATCTCTAATCGCATTGGAACTTGAGTTATACCATCTCCATCAGTCCTTCTTAAAATCCCAGAGACCGTCCAAGGTCCTTCCAATGCTCCTTCATCAACGTCTATGGTTATACTACCGAGGTGGGACAAATCCATTCTCTGATCTACGGTAATACCAACAGAGAATTGATTCTCCTCATCTGCTTCGATAACTGAATCATCTAGATCTAGAATAATGTAAGCCTCATAAACTCCTGAGGACGGTGCGGTAATTGTTTGATTAATCCAAACACTATCACCAGCAGTAATAGGCGGAACTGAGAATATGTGACTGCCATCAGCGAGATTAATTTGCATGCGACTTGAGTCTGCATCCTCTGAACCGGTGTTACTTATCTCAGTGGATATCGTGATATTTCCGCCGCTCTCTACATCATTGGGAGATGCGTGAATAGTGGTGGCTTCTAAATCGGCTAAACCGCCGACGATAATTTCTCGATAGAATATTTGTTCGCCACTTCCTGCATAGTCAAATGCAACCCAAATTTTATGTTCTCCAGCAGTTAGACCTGATTTTATTTGCTCAACATCAACCGTAGACTGCGCAGGTATGTCCACTGTATTTGCTGATATCAATTTACTAGAATCTAGTCCGTTCCAATAGAATTTGTAAAGTACATCATCAGCATCAAAATTGTTGGAATTGTAGAGAGTTAATCTGATTGTCACCGATCCGCCTTCAACGGGGTTTGATGGAGTAACAGAAATTGTCGACGAAGACGCTTGCACCCCTCCACTATCCTCTCCCATTGACGGCATTGGCATTACTCCAAGAATCATTATCGCGAGGATAAGAGTGGTTAATGGTGCTCTTGCCATAGACATTACAGAATAGGTTTAGCACTTGAAACAACCGACTGTTAGCACCTATTTGGCTTCATATTTTATCAACTAATAGAGCACGAAAATAGCAGATGTAATGCGAGCATTGAAGGCCGAGGGGCTGTGTCAGTTACATGATGAGACGATTTATATCCGTTCTAGTGGTTGTGTTTTTCATGACCATAGGCCACAGCGGAGATATCTATTTTCTGGGAGATAATGAAGTCAAATCCTCAAGTAGTAGTCTAAACCTAGTTTTTGCAAATGGACCTTCCGAGAATGAAGTAGTTACGGGCTTGTTCACGCTTTCTATATCCTCAACTGGGAATGGGAATATCTCAAGCATTGAAATCGACATTTCATCGGACGGAAGCAACTGGTCGAGTGTTGCAAACCTAACCAATACACCATGGTTAAAACATGTTGATACTACTGCCTATCTAAACGATACATATATTTTCAGAGCCCGAGCTTGGGATTCTGATGTTCAATCATTTACAGGTTATTTCACCACTGGTGAATTCAATATCGCAAACCAAATTCCGATCATTACAGATTTTCAACTCACAAATAATGGTCATGGAAGCGGAACAACAGCAACAGATAGAGCTTGGTATCGACTTGCGGCAAACGCCACTTTGAACTTTGTATGGAATGCATCAGATGATGACCTTAATTATGCTAGTTTAACAAACGTTCCGGGACCGGGAGCGCCAACTGACGATGGACCAGGAACAATTAACTACGCATGGAATTGGGCAAGTGGAGATATGGCAGAGGGTACCTACAACCCACGACTAACTGTGTGGGATAATTCAGGACTTTCCAAGACAAAGACGATATTTATCGGAATTGATAGAACTGCACCTACCATGTCTGCTCCGGTAATAGGAGATGGCGAAACTTGGAGTGACTCGACTTCAGTAACAATTTCATCCCTGCAAACATCTGTTGATGACGGTAGTGGATGTGGCGTCGACTATGTCCAAATTGAAAGGGATGGAATATGGACAAATTATACAGAAGATAGTGTAGTCCTGCCATTTGATGAAGGAGAGCACCAAATTAGTTTACGTGCTGTAGACAAAGTCGGCAATATTGGTAACCAAATCGAATTAGATGTGAAGGTAGATATCACAGAGCCAGAGGGCATAGGTTGGAGTGTTGAAGAGATGACTACAAGCCTCCAAGGACCAATAAATATCTCGTTTTCTGCTCAAGATCTTGAATCCGGTATTAATCACAACAATTCTAAGATACAATATGGATTTGATATGAACGGAGTTGGTGCAACTCCTGACCAGTCAGGAAGATGGATAGACTTGGGTGTTGAAGGACTTGAAGGAAGGATGGGTGTCGCCTCATGGGCAACAAAATCACGACAGTATTTGATGCTTAGAGCAGTTGTTGTTGACAATGCTGGAAATGAATTGGTTACTATTCCAAGAGCGTTCCAAATTTTACCCGGACTTGACCTTTCATGGAATTCGAGTTTAACCAACTTAGATAGATTGGTTGTGAGACCGGGTGCCGACAATGGAGAGGTTGCAATTTCTGGCATGCTAGAAGCAAATCAAATGTATGGTGGAGATGTTACTGTGCAATTACAGGTTGCTCCAGCCGACAGAACCGCTGATGTGGATTGGACTACCATGGAAACGCGTGTAGTGAAATCTGGAAATCTTAGCGATGAGTGCATGTGCGAAGAAATCATTTGGCAGTATGTCGTTCCAAACACTGGCCAATGGGACATTCGACTAGTAATTGATCCTTCAAATAATATCGATGAGAGAGATGAGAATAACAATTACAACTACATGATGGTTACAGGAGCTAGCATTTCAAGCGTAGGCGTTGTTACCTCGTTCGCACCTGGGATAATCGCTTTAATCTTAGTTGGATTTTCCATTGCTTGGTATCAAAAGAAGAGAGTCACTCCTCCTCCCAGTTAACAGTCTCATCATCAGACAATTCCATCATCTCACTGACTTCTTCTGGGTC
>DAZU01000076.1 GCA_002507425.1 Euryarchaeota archaeon UBA53 | reverse complement strand
TTGAGTCTAGTTTTTCATTGATATATTTATCAAATGGCGTCGTCATTGATGTAAAACATGCATCTTCATTTGAAAAGGACATATCAACTCCTGTAAAATCAATATACTGAGTTGCGTAACCAACAGAACCAGGTGGGAAATCTTTCGGTATAGCACCTACTGAGCAGACTGACAATATTGCTTCAACGCCAGCACCAGCCATGGATTCTATGTTCGCTCGATGATTTATTTTGTGAGGGGGAGTAGTTCCTTTACCATGATGACGTTCCAAAAAAATCAATTCGCTGTCTCTAGTCTTAACACAGAGTAAAGGTACTTGTCCAAACCTAGTTTCGGCAATTATCTCATCAATTCTAATCGCACCTAGTTCTTTAGTTGCTAGACTGGACATTGCTGTTCCGCCAATGATGCCTAAACGCATCATGGCTCAACTCACTCTAATAGACGAGCGACAATGTCTGCTTTTGTTCCGGAGGTTGGAAGTCCAGCAGCTTTCGCTTTCTCGACTAACTCGTCTTTCTTGAGTTTCATCAAAGTAGATTCAGACTCTTTGTCTGATTCAACATCTTTTTCAACCGATGTCTCTGACTCCTCCACGCTTTGCGGAGTCTCTTCGGCACCAGCGTCCTCTGTTGATTTCTCTACAACCTCTTCCTTAACCGCAATTGATTCCATTGCTTCTGCTGCTGCAAGTAGGTCTCCAGATTGTGTAGGTTCTTCGCTTTCTTCTTGATCTTCCATTGCCAATGCTGCTTCTTTCTTTGCTTTCAGTTCAGCTTCTTTGCGTTCTTCTTCAGCATGAATCTCATCTAATGTTGGGCCTTTTTCACTTACGACTCCAGTCTGTAGTAGTTGGCTTTTACGAATAACAACATTCTTGCAAGGATAGATTGCTTTTACTGCATTTCTAATCTCAGTTTCCAAATCTCCACCTAGCATAGCTTCCTGTAATTTGGAATAATTTGATTTGCTGGCAAACCCTCTTATTATCTCTGATGACTTAGCACGCATTGCCTGTTTTACTGATGTTTGACAACGTCGCTCGGTTATCATTAGAGGCTTTAGCCTAACAAGAAATCCATCGGTAGTAACCACGTCTACCACATCATCGACCTTTCCTCGATATCTGCGAATCTGTCTTCGTGTGTGGTCTGACTGGTGAGCATGTCCAATGAATGTGGTTAGAGCGTCTTGGCCTACGACCTCGCTGACGCGAAATCTCAGGATTACATGCATTTTAGTGAAGTCGCCAGTAAATTCCTGCTGAGTCATTTCATAGACTCTACCCATTATGTGTTCGTCAGTTTCTCCGATTGTCTCTCCGATTTGCTTGAAGTTCCATGGATGTCTAGGTGCACGAATTGTGAACCACCTTTTGTTCTTCCACTTATCTCGCTGCTTACGTGCTGCTGCACGTGCCTTTGCACTCAACTTCTTTGCTGCCATTCGAATCAACTCTCAGATTGCGGGGGCTACCCCACTTGCAGGTTTCGGACCAACATGGCCTATATGAAGGGAATAGATGACTAGAAACAAACAAAAATGCTGTATCTACCAACCGCGCTGGTCTAATCTGACCTCAAGCGTTTCCAACTCATCTCCACGCATTGGCGCTCCGTCCATCATCGACATGGCTTCTGCGACCTTGCTTGGATCATCAAAGTGTGCAGTTGCTAATACTATTGCATCCGCCATTGTTTCGGGATCTTCGGCCTTGAAAATTCCCGACCCGACGAAAATGCCATCGACGCCCATTTGCATCATTAGGGAAGCATCAGCAGGAGTTGCTATTCCTCCTGCGCAAAAAGTCACGACAGGTAATCTACCAATTTCTGCAACTTCACAAAGTATGTCCTTGATGCTGCCGTGCATCTCGTCATCTATTTCTCCAAATGGAGTAAGGTTTGAAACACCCGGCAGGTCGCTAGAGTCTGAAAGAACTCGATATCTGTCCATAATCTTGTTCGCAGCGGCATCCAAGCCCTCATCATCTAAAGTTTGAACCTGCCTTACTTCTTGATCTATTAACCTTGCATGTGTTACAGCTGCGACTACATTCCCAGTCCCTGCCTCTCCTTTGGTTCTAATCATTGCGGCTCCTTCGTAAATTCTCCTAACAGCCTCACCCAGACCAGTCGCTCCGCAGACGAATGGGATATCATGTGCATTTTTGTTAATGTGGAAATATGGGTCTGCTGGAGTTAAAACTTCAGATTCGTCAACCATGTCTACTCCAAGAGCTTGTAATACCTGAGTTTCTGCCTCGTGGCCAATTCTGGATTTCGCCATAACCGGTATTGATGTGCACTCAATAATACCCTTTATCATACTGGGATGAGAAGTTCTGGCTACCCCGCCCGCCTTTCTGATGTCGGCAGGAACTCTTTCTAGAGCCATTACTGAAACCGCACCAGCTGCCTCTGCAACCGCTGCTTGGTCTGGTGTGACAACATCCATAATTACCCCACCTTTTAGCATAGAAGCGAAACCTCGCTTTAACAAATCTTCAGAATGACGAAGCGGCCTAATTTTACCATTTTTACTCATCGCAACCATTTACCCCTAAGGTATCCCCCTCAAGAAGATATGTAATGTCCTTTGGGATGCAATATTGTTCTTCAGCAAATTAAACATAAATTAACAGTTGGAAACATATCACGCTCAATGAGATAAAATTACAGTCTTATCCAGATAAAAAATGTTTACAATACCCGATATACCGTTCACATAAACTCATTCTAATGTTAATTTTTCAGGAAGATTATTTTTATTTGCCAAGTCTATTAATTCTTCCAGCGTTCTAATTGCAACATCTTTTGCACTACTCCCCGGGTAAACTTCTAATTTCGCTCTTCCTTTGATAGTAAATCCGCAGTCTGGTGCTGAAATTTCTATAATACCTGACAACAATTTCTTCATGTCAAGCCTTATGTGAATTACATTATTATCATCAATTCTAGAGTCAATTTCATCGAGGATTCTTTGAAGCGTGGGGGAACCTAGTCTAGCGAGAGATTTTCTTGCCTTTGACTTATTCTTTATTTCTGCTCTAACCATGTAGATAGGAGAGCCGTGATAAGACTTAGTCTGCTCTATTTGAACAGCGTCAGAATCACCCACAACCCAAGCCAAGGAATCAGCGTGTATGTTGAAATCTTCCACCCCGCTGGCCGTTGAAATCCAGTTCACGTAATGTATACCCATGAAATCTCTCCAATCAATCCAGAGGGTGCTCAACTCCCTCTTCCCCTAAAGTCCATTGTAGAGTTTTTACAACCCCATCAAGTGCTTTGTGATTACGAGCAGCGTCTTTCATTCCTTCTCTATCGCCATTCTTCTTTGATTCTTCAAACCACATTTTCCACTTCTTTCTCTTGGCTATTGCCTGCTCAAGCATATCCTCGATTTCCTGCCAGGAACGGTCATAACTACGATTTGGAGTGGCTCCGCCCTGGCTGGTCATAAGATAAACTGAGGAGAAACGGTTTAAGAATTTGAGCGAAAAAGTCTTTTAGAAATTATCTTCGCTCATTTTCAATGTCTATTCTAATATGCATATTATCTCCTATGACACAATTTTGGATTCTTGAATCGATTACACAATTCTGGCCGATTATCGAGGATTCTGAAACACCGTTGACGCGAGAGTCTGCCATCACAACAGAATTTACAACTGCACCGTTCACTGATGATCTTTCAAGAATAACAGAATTTTCAACATGGCCGCTTACGGATGCTGATTTGCTTATGAACGATCCGTCAGGTAATATCTCTCCTTCAGGCATTGGAAATGGTAAATCTTTTCTGCCTTTTATTAGAGCCATCTGTGCCTTATGTATCTCATTTGGGTTGCCAACATCAAACCATATCCCACGAACGGTTTTAGCATACATTGGCATTCCTTTGGATAACATCTCGGGAAACAGCTGCTTCGAGAAATCATATTTTTCATCGTTAGGAATCATGTCTAAAACCTCTGGCTCGATGATATACAAACCTGCATTAATTAATTTTGAAAATGCTTCTTGTTTTTTGGGCTTTTCTTTGAACTTTGATATAAATCCGGAACTAAGACTAGAATCTATTGGTCCACCATTACTAGAAGACAGACCGACTATCCCATACTCTGTCGGATCGTCAACTTCCCACAATGCCATGGTAACTTTGGCGCCTGAGAATTTATGAGCTGATATCAAATCCTCAATATCAAAAGAAGCGACGGAATCTCCAGACCCTACTACGAAAGTTTCGTTTAGAACGTCTCTGAGAAGATTCACACTACCAGCAGTACCCATAGGCTCGCTCTCTTGGTTTACTCTGCTGTCAATATCCCACTTGTCGACATGAGAAATCAATTGCTGGCCCTGATAGCCTGTTGTGACCAAAATTGATTCTAATCCAGCAGACACCATTGCGTCTTTTACGTAATCTATGACAGGTCTACCGAGAATTGGAACCAACGGTTTTGGTCTATTTTTTGTCAATGGCATTAGACGAGTACCTCGGCCACCTGCCATTATGACACCAATCAGTCAATCACTTCCTACCTCTTGATGCCGTCATGTCAACTCTTCGCATTGATTTTTTCTTATCTGAACGTGATTTTTTGCTTATCAAACCAGCTCTATCCCCTGACATTGTTCCACCAAATGACAATGACCCTGCGTTTAGCAAATGGTCAACCATTGAATCTGCTACTTTACTATCTTCTGCGCCGGTTTTCATTTCTTTGGTTACTGACGCATTATGATCGGTTATCCACGATTCTCTTTCCTCTCTAGCAAGTTTTAGTTTATCCCTTGCCTCGTTTACTTCTTTCATTAATTCGATAATCTTTGCATGTACATCATTTGCCCTCTCTTTACAAGCAACAAACTCATTGTGAAAACGGTCTCCTTCACCTTTGAGGAAATCCCTGTGAGAAAACAATTCATCCAACTCTTTGCTCATAGATTTCGCCCTTTCAAGACATTCGACAAATTGGCCGTGTGCAGCATCTGCTTCGAGTTTTAGTGCAGCAATAGCCTCGTCACGATTTGATAAATCAACTTTGATTAGTTGAAGTTTCTCAACCTCAGGTTCGAGTTCTTTCATTCTACGACGCATTAATTTGATTTTTTCCATGGTTTCTTTTTCCTTTTTGGGTGACATACCACCACGTGTCTCAAAAACCTTCTCTAAGTTGGCAACTTCGCTTGACAGTTTATTGAACTCAAAGGAGGCTGATTTTTTCCCATCTCTATCTCCTCTCTGACTCTTAGCTTGCCCAATTAAGTCACGGATTTGGGCCTGAATAGCATCTCTACGTGTTTTGTGAATATTTTGTTCCGCTCGGATTGCTTTTATTTCTGCTAGAGAAAGGTCGAGTTTTTCTTTATGTTCTTTATACTGCCCTTGAATAGCGTTCCTTTGATCTGCAAAGCGATTTGCTTGTTCGTTGTGATTATTTCTAGACTCGCGAAGTTTTCTGACCCTAGTTTCCATTTGATGGAGATGATCGCGCAGGTCTTCGTCAGGGCGAGGGGTCTCGCTGCCTTGTTCGGGCATAGATTCGGCGAGGGCTTACCCAATTTCAATGCTACTATTGTGTATTAGTGTCAAGCATTGGACAAAACTGTCATTACCTGCAATAAAATTGAAGTTACCAAACCAACTCCTCCGATGAAGTATGAGGTAAGGGAACTAGTCCTAGTGAACCAGTTTGAAAAATCTGGGCGTATCATTACGTTGATCTGCCTTCCAACTAAGAGGTCGCCACTTGTATTTTCCAGTCGAACAGATACTGTCGCTTCTCCTCTTTTTTCCGGCAGAATGGTTTGCCATGCTATGGTACCATCTCTTAACAATCCAGACATTTTACCAATCAAATCATCGTCGCCTTGAGCCGAAACTGGAACCTCTTTCATTGACCAAAGATTTTTTTCTCCCGGCTTCAGTTCATATCTCATTGAAATTTCATGAGGTCTGAAATCAGGAGAGTTGACCCGCAAAACTACATTTTTTGTTTTATCTGTAATATTATGAAAGTAGCAAAACAAGTTTGCTTTGTCGGTAACAACGTTCTCTAAATCTACATCAAATAGTAGTCCGTCCGTGTCTATCTTTCTCCCTATTGAGAGATCTTGCTCCATTCTCTCTATAAGCCTGTAAAATGCAGGATTATCTTTAATTGAACTGGAGAATAAGGAATCCCACAAACTTTCATTAAATATTTCATGTTTAGTAATGTTTTTCAATCCTTCTTGTGTCAATATTTCACCAAGCTCAATTGTTGTCGTATTTCTGTCGATACTTCCCTTGTATTTCCTGTACATTATCATTAGGAATTTTTCCTTAGCATATTCAAATTCAAGACCCTCAATCATATTTTTTTCTAAATCGGTTAGAAAATCCTCGAACTTACTACGTAGTAAAGGATCCATTTGGGTGTGAAGCATATCATTGAATGCTCGGTTTAGAGTTGAGGGATGGACTGGTGGATTGTAAGAACTGAGCAAACCATCATCTGTGACCATGTTGAATTTCTTGTTCCTCATTGACAAGTGCTGAGCAATTGATACCATTACCAATGAACTACTGGCTAATATTCCTCTATGACCAAGCTCGGAGCCCGAATCCAAATACGCTACAGAACCTGACATAACAGTGGCGATTATGGCTAACCAAATTGAGGTGTTGTGGCTTGACATTGTCTGAGATATCAATCCCGCAACTGA